>DATKVP010000151.1:0-4094 GCA_035530015.1 Anaerolineae bacterium
ATATTGCCGTCCACTGTGGGATCTGGCTCGTGGTTTGGAAAACGGCCGTCGGGTTCGCAGTATAGAGGCACTACCTCACATCCCAGGTCCTCCAAGAGCTGGCTCGCCAGAAGGCCGGCCGACCCATTTCCGCCGTCCACCACTACCTTCAGCCTGCGGTTCACGTGTATACGATCCCGGATGCACTCCGCGTACTGTGCTAGCACATCCACCTTCTCCATGGATCCATTCCCGGTCTCGTACTGGTTCTTGGCGATCAAGCGCTCCACGTGCTGTAGCCCTTCCCCAGCGAGAGGATATGGACCAACCTGGAGCTTGAGACCGTTGAATTCCGCTGGATTGTGGCTGGCAGTCACCATCACCGCCCCGTCGGCGAGAGTGCTCTCCTGAGCGAAGGACAGGGCGGGCGTGGGAACGACACCGATGTCCAGCACGTGACAGCCCGTGGAGAGCAGACCCTCGGTCACTGCAGAGAAGAAGCGCTCTGAAGAGATCCGCACATCCCGTCCCACGACAACCTTGTTCCGGCCCGTCGTGCGCTGGATGTAGGTGCCGAAGGCCTTTCCAATCGTCTTTATGGCCCCTGTGGTCAGGTCGGCATCTGCCACGCCGCGGATGTCATATTCTCTGAACACGGCCCGGCTGACCGAAAGCCTGGCCTGAAACGCGTAATCTCTCAAGATCCCAGAGACGGACTGAGATAGCTTGAGTGGATCATGGCGCAGAACCGCCTTCTCGACACCGTTGTTGCCCTTCTCCAGGACTTCCTGCACGAGATCTCTCTCGATCAGCAGGGCACCCTCCACCAGCACCAGTTCCTCTGGCGTGTGCTCGAACAGGATGATCTGTGTGTCGTCCTTCACCACAGGGACAGATCTCACAGGTTCCGCCGAGACGCTTCGATACCGGGCCAGGACAGAGTCCGCGATTCTCTCGCTCCTGCTCACGAGGACGTAGTCCAGCCGGAAACCACAGCTATTCTGGATGGCACGCACGTGGTCAGCGACGGAGTAGCCCTCCGTCACGTTGGGCTGGGTCATGATGTTGCAGACGAATATCTTCCTGGCGGGACCCCTCTTCACGATCTGATTGATTCCGGGCACCAGTAAAGTGGGGATGATATTGGTGAACAGGGACCCCGGTCCGATGACTACCGCATCAGCCGCCTCCAGGGCCTCGATCACCTCGGGCGAGGCCGTCACCGGAGCTCCGGGACCATCGTCAGCCGTAGACTCCAGCCATACCTTGTTGATTGGCCCTCCATCCTCTCTCCACACGATCTGAGACTCGCCCGCCAGGACCCTACCGTCCTTGAGCTCGGCGCACACCCGAACCTTGTCCGTGGTGGGAAAGAGCACTTCCTCTCCAGATGTCCCCAGGCCTCGACGAAGCTTCGCGAAAGCGGCACCGCTCCCGATGGGTGGAACTACTCCCGTGATCTGCCAGGGCACCTCCTCGGCGATTCGCAGCAGCATCGACAGCCCTTCAGTGCCCGCGAACACCACCACCTTGGGCTTCTCGGCGGGGCCGTGATAGTAGTCGTAGACCACGTCCACCAGGCTCTCGTTGGCCGCCTTCCTGGCCACGAAGGGCATGACGAGGGTGTGACTCAACTTAAGAAAGGAGACGACGACGAGAGTTACCCCAATGGTCCCCAGGAGGATACCCCGCTGCACGTGAGGAATGAACTGCAACGTCAGGTAGTAGACGTAGGAAGGGAACGGTGCTGTGCGATAGACGTGCACGAGCACATAGGCGAAGCCCAGGCTGAGAAGCATGATCCCCAGGAAGAGCGCGAGCAGCCAGCGCTTGATGTGCCACCCCGGCAGCAACAACCTCAGTACCCTGCTGTTCCTGAGTCGTGTCCTCAGATCCGTGTTACCCACCAACGCATCCCCGGTTGTCTGTATCTTATGCCTCTTGAGCGTGAACCCGGCAAGGCCTGTTCGTCACCAGCAGTCCTCGAACGTCAGGATCCCCGAGGAGATCTCTCCTGCACAGCATTCGGCGAGCTCTTTCTTGAGCAGCGCCTTGATCTCATCCAGTCGCTGGGGAGTCTTGGCCTCGAAGACGACGCCGATACTGGGCGACGTGTGCGAAGCCCTCACCGATCCCCAGCCACCCTCCAGCTCAATGCGCAGTCCGTCCAGGTCCCTCAACTCATATCGCTGGCCGAAGTGCTCCCGTACGCGATCCATGACCGCAAACTTGTGCTCATCGGCGCACGGCAGCTTCACCTCAGGGGCAGAGTAGTAGCGAGGAATCTTTGCCATCAACTCCGCGAGGCTGCGGCCCGAGCTTGACACAGCCTCGAGCAGCTTCGCGGAGGCGAAGATCCCGTCGTCGAAGTCGAAGAACTCGTCCCCGAAGAAGATATGTCCACTGGCCTCGCCTCCGATCAAGGCCCCGCTGCGTTTCACCTCCGCCATCACCCGTGTGTAGCCCGTGGGAGCCATACGAGGAACGCCGCCGCCAGTCTCGATAACGTCAATCAAGGCGCGTGATGACAACAAGTCGAAGACGACGGTTCCGCGCTCACGCTTCAGCATCTGACCAGCGATGAGGGCCACGATGAGATCACCGGACAGTATCTCCCCATCCCCAGTCACCAGGCCTACGCGGTCCCCGTCTCCGTCGTAGCCGAACCCCAGGTCCGCGCTGTGTTCCGTCACGGCGCGAGCCAGGTCCCGCATGTTGTTCGTCTCACTGGGGTCGGGAAGGTGATGGGGAAAGCGACCATCCAGGTCACAGTACAGCTCTACCACCTCGCACCCCAGCCTGCGGAACAGCTCCGGCGCCACCAATCCCGCAGTACCATTACCGGCGTCCACAACCACTTTGAACCTGCCCTCGATTCGTACTCGCTGCTCAATGGCGGCCAGGTAGGCCTCCGGCAGATTGTGGTCCCTCCAAAGACCCCCACTCCCCTCCTTGAACGGACCCTGCTCCGCCAAATCCCGAAGCTGCTGGATCTCCTCGCCAGTGAAAGGTAGAGTTCCCTTCCGCAACTTCAAGCCATTGTACTGCGGTGGGTTGTGGCTGGCCGTCACCGCCAGGCCCCCGTCAGCGCCCAGCTGCTTTACTGCGAAATAGATCATCGGCGTGGTGACCACGCCGGCGTCAACGACCTCACACCCCGTGCCTACCAGGCCAGAGATCAGCGCCCGACTCAGGCCCGGGGAGCTGGTCCTCCCATCTCGCCCCACCACCACCCTTCTACCGCCGCTTTGCCTGACCGTGGTCCCGTAGGCAGCCCCGAGGAGAGTACAAACCTGCGGATTCAGATTCTCGCTGGCGATACCTCTGATATCGTATTCGCGGAAAATGGCGGGGTCCAGCCGCAATTGGGATCTCCTCGAGGGTAGGGTAAAGATGAGATGTCGCGACTATTCTACAGCAGGTGGGAGGTCGTGGCAAGCACCCCCGGTCGGGACGCATCCAAGATTCGCGCCAGCCCGCCTGGAGCAGAGGCACGGCTCGTTGAACGGCGATGTACCCCCGGCAAGGCCCAGTGCATTGTGGTAGAATAACACCAAGGTGGGGGCAAAGATCACCTCACACTGAGCCACCCGTCGGACGGCTGGGAAGGAGAAGGAGCTAGATGAGAACCGTCAAAGGGTATTTCATAAGCACCTGTGGCTGGTGCAAGAAGACCAAGCGACTCCTTGATGATAACAACGTCGACTATGAGTACGAGTACGTGGACCTCTTGAGCGGAAGTGAGAAAGCGCGGGCCCTCAATGAGGTCTCGCAGCACAATCCGCGAAAGAGCTTTCCCACCGTGGTGGTCAGCAACGGGCAGACGGAAGTCGTCGTCGGCTTCAAGGAAACACGTTTGCGGGAGGTGCTGGGGCTATGAGTTCGCAAGAAGCCGAGGCCCTCTACGACAAACTGAAGCGCGAGGCAGAAGCCGCAGGCTACCTCCTCAATCCTGACAGGGAGTTCGTGCTCGGCCTCATGGAAGGACTGCTGACCAACCAGCAGAGGTACGGCTACCAGTCCTGCCCCTGCCGGCTGGCGGAGGGGCTCAGGGAGAAGGACCTGGACATCATCTGCCCTTGCGATTACCGGGATCCTGACCTGGACGAGTACGG
>DATKVP010000152.1:0-5188 GCA_035530015.1 Anaerolineae bacterium
GGAGGCGCTCCTGGTAGCCAGTTCCGACCTGGCGCACCTTCACGACTACCAGCAGGTCCTGGAACACGATCTCATCGTCCAGAAGTTCGTGAACAACTTCGATCCGCAGGGGCTGTTGCAGAGCCTGGCGAAGAATGAGGCGCAGGCCTGCGGCGGTGGTCCCATCGCTACGGTCATGCTTGCCGCGCGGGAGCGAGGTGCGGACACGTCCGAAGTGCTCAAATACATGAATTCCGGGGATGTGACGGGTATCAGGACGCCCGGCCAGTACACTGTGGGCTACCTGGCGGGGGCGATGTACAAAGCAGCGTAATACCCCTTCTCGGGGGGGACAGGGCCTCAAACCGTCGGCGCGATGGTGTGGATGGCGAACTCGCGGTGGCCCAGTATCTCGGCCCTGGTCGGCTTCCCCGATGCTACCTCCATGATCTCCTCGAACAGTCGCTCGCCCATACTCTGGAGGGTCTCTTCACCATCCAGAATGGCCCCGGCATTGAGGTCGATGTTCTCCTTCCACCGCTGGTAGAGGGCGCTGCTCGATGAGATCTTGATCACAGGGGCGATGGGCGAGCCCACCGGTGTCCCTATTCCCGTGGTAAACACGACGATCTGAGCGCCGGCAGCTACCATGCCGGTGACACTCACCACGTCGTGGGCGGGGCCGTCCATGATCACCAGGCCCTGCCTGGACGGCCTCTGAGCGTAGTCAACAACCTCCACAATAGGAGTAGTGCCTCCCTTGCGGATGGCGCCCAGCGACTTCTCCGCCAGCGTCGTCAGTCCAGCCTCGATGTTGCCTGGGCCCGGCTCAGCCTCACGGATATCCAGCCCCATGGCCTTGATCCTGTTCTCCGTGCGCGAGGTTATCCCCCAGATGCGCGACTCCACCCCTTCGTCCGCCGCACGCTTGGCCAGGACGTGCTCTGCCCCCAACAACTCGGGCGTCTCGGTGAAGATGGCGCTACCTCCCTGGGCAATGAGCAGGTCGCAGGCCACGCCCGTCGCCGGATTGGCTGTAAGGCCCGACAGCGTATCTGATGCCCCACACTTCGCCGCCACCATCAGCGCGGAAGCATCGACCTCCTCCCGCTGGAGACCCTCTGCCCCCTCCAACAGCTTCCGGGCCAGCTCCGTTCCTCTGGCGATGGCATCACCGGTGCCCTGCATGGCTTGGGTGGTAATAGTCTCCACTCTCTGCCCGGCTTCACGCAGCTTCTGACCTAGCAGTTCCGCGCTCAGCATCTCGCACCCCAGGCCCACCAGCAGCACGCCAGCAACGTTGGGGTTGCTGCAAGAGCCAACCATGGCACGGATCATATGATCCCTCTCATCGCCCAGGTGGCCGCAACCGTGCTGGTGGCCGAGATAGACGGTGCCCGGCACCTCCCTGCTGATCTTCTCCGCCACGCCAGCCGCACAGATCACCGTGGGAAACACCAATACATGGTTTCTGACGCCAACTCTGCCGTTGCTCCTACGATATCCATGAAACCTCATGCTCCGTGCCCTCTGCCCTTCAGCCCCTCCACGTTGTGAACGTGGACGTGCTCGCCTGCCAGAATCTCGCCCGTGGTATGGCCAATCACTTCGCCGTACTTGACCACCGCTTCCCCTTTATTCATGCCAGCAAGGGCGACCTTGTGGCCGAAGGGAATGGAGCTTAACACGGCGATCTCAACCGCCTTCCCACTAACGTGCACCGGCAGGGATTCCCCTGCTTCCAGCGCACGCAGTGCAGTTGCCACGTTGTCCTTCTCATCTACCACAATCGCGGCTTGTGACATTGCCGATGCCCTCCTCAGTTCGTCATGCACCATCCTGAGCGCTCCGCCCTCGGACTGTCCCCAACCTGCCCACTCCACGCCATCATACTGCCCGCGCCGTCTACGTCGAGTCCACCTGAGTGAGGGTACAGTATGGACGTCTCCGCGCCCACCTCTACGGCACCCGTCCCTGTAGTATCTTCACCAACTTGCTCGTGTCGATGTTTCCGCCCGATACGATGCACACCACCTTGCCCTCGCCAGCCTGGCCGGTCAGCGCAGCAGCCACCGGCGCCGCCCCTGCACCCTCGGCTACCACCCTGTTGCGCTCAACCAGCAGCCTGATGGCGTCCGCTATCTCTTTCACGCTCACGATCAGCGAACCGTCGAGCAATTGCCTGACCAGGGGCCACATCTCTTCGATGAGGAATGGAGCGCCCATACCGTCCACGAAAGTTGAAGTGTACTCCACCTCCACTGGCATCCCAGCGGCCAGAGAGGGGGCCAAAGGCGCGGCCGTCTCCACTTCGGCAGCATACACCTTCACGTTTGGTATCAGCGCTCGCAGCGCGGACGCAATCCCCGTGCTCAGGGCCCCACCGCCATAAGGAGCGATCACCGCCTCTACATCTGGCAGTTGCTCCAGTATCTCCAAACCGATGGTCCCATGGCCCGCGATCACGTGCCGGTTGCTCACGGGGTGGATGAAGAACCCCTCCATGCCCCTGTAACCATGGTCGCGCAGGATCTGGAACCAGTCAGCGACTGGGACCTTGACGATCTTGCCACCCAGACGCCTGATGGCCTCCAGTTTCGTCTCTGGCGCGTGATCGGGGACGACGATGGTACACTCCAGCCCCATCTCCCGAGCGTGCCAGGCCACGCCCTGCGCCATGTTGCCAGCACTTGCCGTCCAGACTCCCTTCTCTAGCTGCATCCTATCTGCCAGCTTCATAATGTTGCCGGCCCCGCGTAGCTTGAACGAACCTATGGGCTGGAGATTCTCCAGCTTGAGATAGATCTCCGCGGGAGCATGCTCCACGTTCAGACGCACCAGGGGACTATCGGTGCCCACGCCAGCGATCCGCTCGCGGGCGGCGCGTATCTCCTCCAGTGGTATGGGCTCCAGTTCTCGTATCATAGTGAACCTCTCCCAGCCTCGTAGACGCAGGGCCTTCCCACCAGCAACGGCGCGTCAGGTGCTATCATTCGGGTAACGCCATCACCTATCGCCTCCCCAGCAACCCCCGACCCTCCATGTCCACTCATCAGTGCGCGCACCGCACCTCGTCTATCCAACCGATAACGCGCAAGTCGCATGGTATTCCTCAATGGAATCTGAACACCGTCGAGAGCTATTTTCTGTCAACAGGTTGGGAAGCGCAAAAGGCGCCTGCCCGTGAGCTTCGCCTGAGACCGCCACCGGACTATCGGCTTATAGGTCACGGTTTGCGACGCAGCAGTCAATACCGGATAATCACCGAGTACCCGAGATATGTCCGTGAGAAGGATAGTCGTCCGAGATGAACTCTGCAGCGGCTGTCGCGCCTGCCAGGTAGCCTGCGTCGCCAGGCACGATGGTCTCTTCGGCGTTTACACTGCGCGACTGCGGATCCTCAAGAACGAACCGCTGGGATCGGACTGCCCTCGAGTATGCCGACTGTGCGGGCGGGCTCCGTGCGTAGCCGCCTGTCCCGCCGGTGCCCTGTACAGGGACGACACCACTTCCGCCGTCATTCTGAAGACGGAGGACTGCAACGGGTGTGCGAGGTGCCTGGAGGCGTGCCCCTTCGGCATGATCGCCCTGCATCCACGCACCCGTCTGCCCCTCGTCTGCGATCTGTGCGGTGGCGCGCCTGTCTGTGTCCAGCGGTGCCCCACCGGCGCCATTTCCTACGGAGAGCAGGATCGAGAGTCCGCAAAGCCCCCGGCCATGCACCTGGTGAGACCCGGCCCTTTGTCTTCTGATCCTCACCTCGGAGACGGCGCGGAAGACATCGCCTCTAGCATCGGTGACGGAGACAGCCGTGTATAGCTATGGCGGCCTGGTGTTGCGCGTCGATCTGACCCAGGGCACTTGCCATTCCCACCCTACTGAGGAGAACCTCGCCCGCTCGTTCCTCGGAGGCCGAGGGCTCAACGTCAAACGGCTCTGGGATGAGCTTCCCGCCCACACCGACGCCCTATCTCCTGAAAACCACCTGGTCTTCGGCGCTGGCCCCCTCGTGGGGACCCTCTTCCCGGGTGGAGCGCGCTTCAACGTCACCGCCATGTCTCCACACACGGGCATCCTCGGCGATTCCAACGCCGGCGGTTTCTTCGGCCCCGAACTCAAGTTCGCAGGATACGATCAGTTGATCCTAGAGGGCCGGTCGGACCACCCCGTCTATCTCTTGGTCAGGGACGACCAGATCGAGCTCCGGGATGCACGAGAGCTAAGGGGTCGCGACGTATGGGAGACCACTCTTGCCATACAGCAAGAGTTGGGAGATCCGGAGGTGCAGGTAGCCGCCATCGGCCCGGCAGCCGAGAACGGCGTGAGTTTTGCGGGGATCTTTGTCAACCTCAACCGGGCCCTAGGGAGAACGGGCATGGGGACGGTCATGGCCGCAAAGAACCTCAAGGCCGTCGCCGTCCGGGGTACCGGGCTCATCCCAGTGGCGGACATGACCCGCTTCAAGGAGATCATCGAGCGACTGGATACCATCATCTACCAACACCCAGAATACGAGCTACGCGTACGTCTGGGCACCACCAAGCTACTGAAAGCCCTCAACGACATCGGCGCTCTGCCCACACGCCACTTCCAGCAGGGCCGTTTTGAACACGCCGAAGCGGTAAGCGGGGAAGCTATCGAGGAGTTGTACAAGATCAAGAGCAAAGCTTGCTTCGCGTGCACCATCCCCTGCAGCCGTTTTCTCGTCGTGGACGACCCTCGCTTCCCCAGCCTCCGCTTCGAAGGCCCTGAGTACGAACCACTGGCCGCGTTCACCGCTCGCGTGGGCAACGGCGACTTGGCGCTTGCCCTCAAGTGCATAGACCTGGCCAACCGGTATGGCATGGACGCCATCAGTCTGTCCGAGGTCATCTCCTGGGCCATGGAGTGCCACCAGCGGGGGCTCCTCTCGTCCCGGGAAGCGGACGGTCTGGACCTCACCTGGGGCAATGGTGAGGCCATACTCTCCCTCGTGCACAAGGTGGCTCATAGGGAGGGTTTCGGGGACGTTCTGGCAGACGGAGTGAAGAAAGCGGCAGAACGCCTGGGAAGGGGATCCGAGCTGATCGCCATGGAAGGCAAGGGCCTGGAGGTGTTTCAGGCCGATCCGCGAGCGATCAAGGCCTACGGCCTGGGCAACGCCGTGGCCAGTCGAGGCGCGGATCACCTGCGCTCAGAACCCTGGTTCGAGTTTTCCAATGATCCAGAG
>DATKVP010000153.1:0-4415 GCA_035530015.1 Anaerolineae bacterium
TATCGGTGACAAGCACGTCACCTGGATCCACAACGTGATGAACATGGATGCCATTATGTGCATCGACGACATCGAGTCCAAGAAAGGTCTCCAGCTTCTCACCGAGGAGGCGGGCTGGAGGACGATGATCGACCGCTACGGGGTGCCGGAGGACAGCGTGCGCCTCATGGCCGAGACCTTTGGCATCTCCGGGGTGTGCAACGTTCTCGGGGCTATCAAGGCGGCGAAGTTCTACGGCTTCGGCAAGGACGATGTGGTGGTGACCATTCTCACCGACGACATTGGTCGCTACGGCTCGGTCATGCAGCAGATGACAGAAGCGTACGGCCCCATGGATGACGTCGAGGCGGCCGTGCGACTGGTGAGCGTCTTCCATGGTCAGAAGTTGGATTGGATCGAGGAAGGCACTCGCCGCACGCGGAATCAGTGGCACAATCTGAAGTACTACACCTGGGTAGAGCAGCAGGGGAAGACCATAGAGGAACTCAACGCGCAGCACCACCAGGACTATTGGCAGGCTCAACAGGCACGGGCGGCTGAGATAGACGAGCGCATACGCGAGGCACGCGGGGACTAGCCTTCAAGGTCGACAGGTCGATCCAGCGCCCATGGGAGGAAGGGAGATGAATGAGAAAGCAGAGTCTTCCGTTTCCACTCAAGATGAGCGTGTCTTGGCGGCAGTTGCCCACGCCACGATCATATTCTCAGCGGCGGGCTTGATCGGACCCCTCGTCATCTGGGGCACGCAGAGGGAGAAGTCACCGTTCCTGGCCTTCCAGGCGTTGCAGGCCGCAGTGTATCAGTTCCTATTGCTCCTCGCCGGTCTGCTGGCCGGAGCGCTCTACATGTGTAGCTTTCTCAGTGTGCCGCTCAGCGCGCTACTCTTCGCCCCTCTTGATGAGGGGGCTGCAGTCTGCTTTCCTTTTCTGACCTTCTCTTGTACCTGTGGCGTCCTCTTTCTGCTGATGTTGGCCTGGCTGGCCTACGTGGGGTACGGTCTCTTCGGTGCGGCATCGGTGCTCCAGGGAAGAGACTTTCGGTACGTTTGGCTTAGGCCCTGGCTGGAGAGGTACCTGGAGCAGGGCTGATGGGGCCCCTTCAACCGGCATAAGAGTAGCGAAGGAGGTCGACTTGGACGAGGGATCCGAAGCCGCTCAGACTGGGACACAGGATGAGAAGATCATGGCTGCCCTGGGCCACGCCACCATCATCTGGCCGGTGATGGGCATTATCGCCCCGCTGGTGGTCTGGGCGACGCAGCGTGAGAAATCACGGTTTGTGGCTTTCCAGGCTTTACAGGCAGGCGTGTACCACATGACGCTGATCCTGGCGGGGCTGGCCTGTGGCGTGTGCTACTTCTGTGGGTACCTGGGAATGCTCGTGGGCGTGATCAGTGTGCCCATATCGATGGCTTTCACCCTACCACAGCAGGGACCGGCGCCGGAGGAGCTGCCCCCCGAGGCATTGATTCCCCTGGTCCTCACCTTCCTGGGCATGATCGTCTTCTATGTGCTGATCTTCGGGCTGCTCTTCCTCGGCCTTGCGGTGTGGGTTGCATACATCGCCTACGGCCTGTACGGCGCGGTGGCCAACCTGCGAGGCAAAGACTTCCGCTACGTGATCATCGGGCCCCGCCTGGAGCGATATCTCGAGCAAACCTGAGGGGTTGCTGGAGGTCGGGTGACAGGGCCTGCTTCAGGGCGCGCTGCCCCGATTCGCCGTTCCAGACTCCTGGAACCTCTGACCATCGAACCACGTCTGCATAGTGGTCCAAGACTCATACAGGTCGGAATACAATCACGTGAAGGGAATCCTACGAGCGAGGTAGGGTCAGAGGGGGAGGTCAAGATGGTGAAGCATGTTCTGTTCTCTCTACTGGTGGTGCTGGCCGTGAGCGCGGCGGGCTGCGGTGGCCCGGCGCCTACTCAGGAGCCTGCCCAGCCGGAAGCTCCGGCTGAGCTGACCGCCGCCCGGGACGCGGCGGTGACCTTCGTTCGCGAACACTTCGACGAAGCGCCTGCTGACTCGGTGTCCTGGGTGGAGGAGAGGCTTACGCCCGAGGATCTGCCGGGCGGAGCTGAGTGGCAGTATACGTCGGGGGATTGGGCGGTGAGGGTCTCCTGTGCTGTGGTGGCGCCCGAATGGACGGTCTACCACGTTGCTGTATCCAACGAAAGCACCGGCTTCGAGTGGGAGGGCCGCGTCGACGGGTCCGGCCGCGCGCCCGAGGCACCGGAGAATGCGCTGCTGGCGCGGGATCAGGCTCTGCTGTACATCAGCGAGCAATATGAGTTGTCTGGGCTGGGAGCGGGCCTGGCCTGGCAGGAGGAGCGGCTTACGCCTGAGAGTATCGTGGGCGGGGAAACCTATCAGTACGCCGCTGGTGACTGGGTGATCACGCTCTCCTATCCCGTTGTCCTGCCCGAGAACACCATCTACACCATCTCGGTGGTCAACCAAAGCACAGGCTTCCAGTGGGAAGGTGAAGTGGATGGCCAGCACACGCTGACCGCGCACGACGCGCTGGCTCCGGAGGAGATGTTCGACAGAGTCGCCGCCCGCGATGCGGCCATGGACTACATCTACGAGGCGTACCAGTACCCTCCTCTGGATCAATCCGTGGAGTGGCAAGAGGAGAGGTTGACCGCTGAGGGCATAGTCGGCGCCGAGACCTTCGAATACACCGCGGAGAGCTGGGTGGTGGAGGTCTCGTATCCTATCGTGGCTCCCGAGGCGACGATCTACGAGGTGACGGTGACCAACGAGGGCCTTGCACTCGAATGGCAGGGGACGGTCGATGCTCAAGGTGAGGTGACTGAAGGGTAGACGTCACGTTGTTCGCTGCAACACCGAGGGCCAGGGGAAATCCCCCTGGCCCGTTTTCTAAGCCAGTGCGATCTTCTGAACCATTCGTATCTCCACCACCCCATGTGCCTCCACGTCCCCTGGACAAGAAAGGGGGACCGGTGGGGTAATTGTGCACCCATCAGATCCCTCTGGTCTTCGCTGGCGTCTATCTGCGAATGTGGGTACCAAGAAACTGCCTCAGGAGGCTGCTATGAAAGCGGTCGTATATGAGAAGTATGGATCCCCTGAAGTTCTTGAATTAAGAGAAGTGGACATACCTACCATCAAGGGCAAGGAGATACTTGTAAGAGTGCATGCTTCAACCGTGACTCCGCTAGACTGGAGGTTCCGCAGCGGCAGCAACATCATTGCCCGATCCATGTCAGGGCTGGTAAGGCCGAAAGAAAACGTACTGGGGCAGGAGCTATCCGGCGTAGTCGACTCAGTGGGCAAAGACGTGACGCGATTCAAGGAAGGTGATGAGGTCTACGGAGCGACTCACGGTGGTGCTCACGCAGAGTACATCGCTCTTCCTGAAGAGCGTGTGGTGCCAAAACCAACCAACATGACCTACGGAGAGGCGGCCGCCGTTCCCTTTTCCGGGTTCACGGCGCTGCGGTTCCTCAGGAACAGAGGGGGTATTCAAAGTGGACAAAAGGTCCTGATCAATGGAGCCTCTGGAGGGGTTGGTACTGTTGCGGTGCAACTCGCCAAGTACTTCGGCGCGGAGGTCACTGGAGTGTGTAGTACAGCCAATCTGGACATGGTGCGATCTCTGGGAGCGGATAGCGTAGTTGACTATACCCAAGAGGATTTCACCACAAGTGGTCAGACCTATGACATCATATTCGATGCCGTGGGCAAGAATTCCTTCTCTAACTGCGTAGGGTTGTTGGATGAAGAAGGGATCTATCTATCCACCGTAGCCACTCTACCCCTTCTACTACAGATGGTCTGGACCTCGAAGGTAGGCAAGAAGAAGGCGGTGTTCATGCTGGCGGAGGGCAGTGCGACCGACGATCAAGAGGACCTACGTTTCCTCAAAGAGCTCATTGAGGCGGGGAAGTTGAGATCGGTTATTGATCGATCATATCCCCTGAGCCAGACTGCCGAGGCTCACAGGTATGCCGAGCAAGGACATGCCAAGGGGAAAGTGGTCATCACTATGTGAGCGGCCACCATACTCCTGGAAGGCGTCAGTAGTCTCTTCCTCAGGCAGGGGACAGTGCCTAAGATACGGGACACAGGATCTCGTGTCCCCGGGCACAGTATTCCACGCGACCGCTTATCATGGTCATCAACACTTCGACGTCCTTGATGCGGTCAGGATTCACCGTCACCGGGTTCTCGGAAAGAAGAATCAGGTCGGCGAGCTTCTCGGGTGCTATACTGCCCACTTCCTCATCGCGGAAAAGCGCATATGCTGACCCCATGGTCATCAGACGCAGTGCCTCATCGACGGTGATGGTGTTCGCCGCAAGCCAGTCTGGCGGCTCGCAGATCGATCCGTCTTCCGCGATGTCGCGGCGAGTGACAAAGCCGTAGAGATCGATAAGAGGGTCGAGAGG
>DATKVP010000154.1:0-4336 GCA_035530015.1 Anaerolineae bacterium
TTCAGCGATTACCAGCAGATGATCGGCAGGGATGAACTTGGCGTGCGGGTGTTCATGATGATTCCCAGAGCCAACTTGGACGAGGCCATCAACGTAGGGCTGAGAAGTGGCTTTGGTGACAGCTATCTGCGCGTGGGGAACGTGAAGCTCTTCTGCGATGGCACGCTGGGTTCGCAGACGGCTGAGATGATCGAGCCATTCGCGGGCCAGCCTGACAACAAGGGAGTGGCGGCGATCAGCCAGGAGGAGCTGGAGGATACGGTCCACAGGGCGTCCTCGGCGGGCATCGCGTGTTCGGTGCATGCCATTGGCGACAGAGCCAATCGTCGGGTCCTCGACGCTGTGGAGAAACAGCGGCGAAAAGGTGTGGGGATGGGACTGCGGCACCGTATCGAGCACGTCCAGGTTCTCGATGCCGCCGACGTACCGCGGTTTCGGGAGCTGGATGTCATTGCCTCCATGCAGCCTATCCATGCCACGCAAGACATGCACCTGGCAGAGCGGTACTGGGGTGAGCGGGCGAGACTGTCGTACGCCTGGAGGTCTCTGCTCGATGCTGGCGCCCGGTTGGCCTTCGGATCCGACGCCCCGGTGGAGACCATGAATCCGCTGGTGGGAATCCATGCAGCGGTGACCCGACAGCGGGCCAATGGGGAACCGGAGGGCGGGTGGCACCCCGAGCAGCGGCTCACGGTGGGAGAGGCGGTGCAGGGATACACCCTCGGCGCAGCGTATGCCTGCGGGGCGGAGCAGCACACGGGATCGATCACTGCGGGCAAACTGGCTGACCTGGTAGTACTCTCTCACGACATCTTCGAGATACCGCCACCGGAGATCCTGGATACGCGCGTCGTAGCTACAGTTCTCGATGGCAAGATCGTCCACGGCGATGAGGCGCTATGATTGGTGGCCAGAGTCTGGGATGACAAAAGACTGTACGTCGTCCTGCTCACCGGTGTGGTGGCGGTCTCTTTCGCTGCCATTTTCATCCGTCTCGCCGATGCTCCGTCGCTGGTCATTGCCACGTACCGCCTCACACTGGCTGCTCTGATACTGGCACCTCTGGCTTTGTGGCGATGCTGGCGAGAATTCAAGGCTCTGGGTCGCAACGACGTGCTCTGGGCGCTCCTCTCCGGAGTTCTTCTCACTCTGCACTTTGTTCTCTGGATCGCCTCGTTGGACCACACCACGGTGGCCAGTTCGGTCGTCTTTGTAGCGACGAACCCGCTGTTCGCTGGCATCGCGGCCCATTTGCTCAGACAAGACAGACTGTCGCCTGTCATGTTCGCCGGAATCATCCTGGCTGTGCTCGGGGGCATGGTCATCGCTTGGGACGACGTTGCGCTGGGAGGGCCTGCTCTGTGGGGGGACCTCCTGGCTCTGATGGGCGCGGCCATGGCAGCAGGCTACTTCATGGCGGGGCGGGCACTGAGACCGAAGGTGTCATTGCTCGCCTACGTGAGCATTGTCTACTCGATCGCCGCGCTGGGCGCACTGCTGGTGTCGGCACTTGCCAGGCAAACCCTCTTTGGATACTCGCCGCAGACGTACCTGATGTTCGTCCTCCTGGCCGTTGGGCCTCAGCTCATCGGGCATTCATCCCTGAACTGGGCGCTCCGCCATCTTTCGGCATCTTCCGTCGGCGTGATCACATTGGGGGAACCAGTGGGATCTACCATTCTGGCCTACTTCTTTCTGCAAGAGACGCCGACCCTGCTCAAGATAGGGGGAGCCGCTCTGATTCTGGCAGGTATATACTACTCCTTGAGGGAGCAAGGCCGCGAGCGAGGTCTGACATCGCAGGCGTGACGTGGGTCGAGGTGGTTTGTGAGGGAAGGTAACACCAGAAGGCACGTGCTGTTGGATCTGGATGAGACCATGTATCCCAAGGAGACGGGGCTCATGGACCTCATCGGCGACAGAATCAACGAATACATGTCGTTACGTCTCGGGATCGACTCCCAAGAGGTGGTCGCACTTCGCAGACGATATTTCGAGAAGTATGGTACGACCGGGCGCGGCTTGTATCTCGACTATGGCCTGGATGTCCAAGACTACTTCGAGTTCGTTCACGATCTGCCGGTGGAGGAGTTGCTGCAACCCGATCCTCGACTGGACGACATGCTTGGCTCACTCGAAGAGGAGAAGGTCATCTTCACTAATGCCACCACCAAGCACGCGCAGCGCGTACTGCGAGCTCTGGGTGTGGAGAACCACTTCGGCCCCATCGTAGGTATAAGGGAGCTGGGCTACATCCCTAAACCGGACCCCAGGGCCTACCACAAGGTGCTGGAACTGGTCGGCGCACGGCCGCAAAAGTGCGTCCTGGTTGATGACCGGGCGTGCAATCTCGCGCCTGGCCAGCGACTGGGTATGACCACTGTCCTCGTCGGTGGTGAGGACGCCACAGATGGAGCGGACTACGCAATCTGCGAGGTTGTGGAACTGGGCGCAGTGATGGAGAAGATCCGAGCACGCCGATGATGCTCCAAGTATCGTCAGGCTGCCCAGAGATCCTGAACGGAGAGCGATGCACAGCGGCCCGGCTGGGGGTGCACTCGTACCGCCGCAAGGGCGCGAGGTTTGACGGCGTTTGATAATAGCAGGAGGCTGTCTATGTGGGACGAACTACTGACGCCCATGGACGAAGTGGCGGAAGCCATGAACGTGTGGGCCGTGGCTGAGGTGGAGAAAGGGACGCTGGCGCCCATCAGCTATGAGCTGCTGGGTGCAGCGCGGGATCTGGCCGACCTCTTGGCCGTGCGCGTAGAGGCGGTCCTGATAGGCAAGGAGGTCCAAGGGCTGGCAGACGAACTCGCGTCGCGGGGAGCCGATGTCGTCTACGTTGTCGAAAACGATCGGCTGGGCGAATACCAAACCCAATCGTACGCCGAGGCGCTGCTGAGCCTCATCAGAGAGAAGAACCCTGAGATTGTGCTGCTCGGGGACACCGACATGGGTGAGGATCTTGCACCGCGCGTGGCTCAGGAACTCGGCACCGGACTCCTTCCCCATTGCACCAAACTCGAGGTCGATCAGGCCGAGCGTTTGCTGCTGGGAACGCGGCCCACGTACGATGGCGAACTGATGGTCACCAGTGCCTGCCCGCAGAAGCGCCCACAGATAGCCACGCTCCGTGCTGGAGCCGTTGAGCCTTTTCCTCCAAACCCGTCGCGCATCGCGGAGGTCGAAACCATCACGGTGGAGTTGGAGGGGGAGGGTGTCGGGACCAAGGTGCTGGAGATTGTAGAGGAGCTGCGAGAGCCTGGTCTCCAGCAGGCCAGGATCGTGGTGGCCGGAGGCAGGGGCGTTGGGGCCGATGGGTTTCAACTCCTCGAGGAGCTGGCGCGCGAGCTAGGGGCCGCCGTCGGTGCCTCCAGAGGCGCGCTGGACGAAGGTTGGGTAGGCCAGGAATATTGGGTCGGCGGCGCCGGAGGCACTCGTGTGGCTCCTGACGTCTACGTCGCCTGCGGGATCTCGGGCGCCCTTCAGCACTATCTGGGGATCAAAGACGCCAGGTTCATAGTGGCGATCAACAAGGACCCATCCGCCCCCATCTTCAAGTTCGCTGATGCTGGCATCGTCGGAGACGTCGGCGAGGTCATTCCGGCGTTGATCGAGGAGTTGAGGGCATCGAGAGCTTGACCGCCAGAAGCCCGCTGCGCGGCGTCAGGGTTCTCCAGGGCAGCTACCACGAAATTGGACTCCAGTTGGGGGCCACGATGGGAGGTCTCCAGATCCCGGAGCCCGATGCGCAGACGCTCGCCTTCTCCAGGGCTTGTGAGAGTGTCGCTGCTGAGATCTACCCTCCGATCCTGGAGAAGGTGGAGGGTATGATGGAAGGGGGCAGGCTCAACGAGAGGGACTTCCGGGCCTTCTTCTACGCGAGGCACCTCTCCCCGCAGATGGGCTGTACGAACCTGGCTGTCCTTCCGCAGCACGCCGCAAGCGGTTCGCTCATCGTAGGAGTCAATTACGACTGGTACTACTACTCGCAAGAGTGGCGTGAGAAGAGAGAGATGAGACCGCAGGGCGCGCTTCCAAGCCTCCAGGTGACCCATCACTGGGCTGGGAGCCCTGATGGCATCAATGCGGCCGGGCTCGGTGTGTTCCTATCTGTGTTGCCCCGCGAGGAACCGGTCGCACCTGGTCTGGGGTGGCATCTGGTCACCGACATCCTGCTGGACACATGCCACAACGTCGAGGAAGCATGCGAGTTTGTGACTTCTGCACCTCATCTGGGTGCCTTCAACTACCTGATCACCGACGCCGCCGATCGCGCCGTAGTGGCAGAGGCCTTGCCCGGCGAAGTGACCATCCGGGAGCCGGAAGGGGG
>DATKVP010000155.1:0-2614 GCA_035530015.1 Anaerolineae bacterium
GGGCCATCGCGTAAGGTAGGCTCCTTCCATGGAACTCGCTCTGCTGGCCGTGGCGTCCTATCTATACGGTGCCATTCCCTTCGCCTATCTCGCCATCCGGGCATCGACAGGGAAGTCGATTCTCGACGAAGGGACTGGAAACGTGGGCGTGATCAACTCCTACCGCGTGGGAGGTGTCACCGCCGTAGTGGCCACGTTGCTAGGCGAGTTCTCCAAGGCCCTCGTCGCTCTGACTCTCGCCGAGCTTATCTTCCCCCACGAGCTGCCGCCCAAGCTCGTCTTGGCGTTCGCGGCTTTCCTGGGCACCAACTTCTCCGTCTACCTGCGAGGCCGCGGCGGCAGGGGCACCACGCTTTTCATGGTGGGCGCCGCCCTGCTGTCGCCCCTCAGTTTCCTGCTCATGCTGATACTCTGCGGCGTGTTCTTTGGGCTCTCCAGGAGAGCTGTCTGGCTCAAGAGCCTCTGGTTCTGGTTCATCTCACCCGTCTTTCTGCTGGTCGAGCGAGACTGGGCTCTCGCCATCTTCGGCCTCCTGGTCACCCTGGTCATCTTCCTTCACGGCCTGCGCAGTGAGGACGATCTGGTCCACCACGGCTACGTTACGAGGAAATGAGAGGTGCAAGATGGTGAGCGGTCGATACATCTACAGCCTCGATAGCCGCCAGGCAAAGCGACGCGGCGGATACAGGGCGGAGCAGTTGCGCTTTCTCGCAGACCAGCATCTTCGTGTGCCGAAGACCCTCGTCTGCGTCTGGGACGCCTACGAGCGATATCTGGAAGATGATTCCCAGTTGATGCCACTCCTCCAGGAGGAACTGCGGGAGGCACTCCATCCCCACGCCGTCTATGACGCAAGGCCATCGGTGAACGTAGAAGACACGTCCAAGTACTCCTTTGTGGGGCTGTTCGGCAGAGTGTTGGGCATGGTCGACGTCGAGGAGATTCCACAGGCCATGAGGGCCATCTGGGATTCTGCCAGGGCCCGCGAGGTGGAGGAGTATGTACGCAGCCACGGTGGCGATCCAGCCGACCTCGAGATGGCCATACTGATCCAGGAGATGCCCCGTCGTCTCGTATCAGGCTTCGCCCTCAGTAGAAACCCGGTGACCGGCGCTCGTGAGACGATCCTGGAGACCGTGCGCGGAAAGGCAGGGGATCCCACGGCTGAAGGCGCGCGCCCTCAGCGCTGGACTCGCCGGGGAGATCGATGGCAGGTGGAACCCGAGGATGGGGATGCACCTCAGTCCGTCCTGCTCGAGGTGGTCAAGGAGACGCAGCGAATAGCGGAGGCTTACGGCCGCCCCATCGAGGTGGACTGGGTCTACGACGGAAAAGAGGTCACGTACGTTCAACTGAGGGAGATTACCGGCCTCCACACCCTGGAGGTCTACTCAAACCGCATTTCCAGGGAGGTCTTCCCGGGGATGATCAAGCCTCTGGTCTGGTCGGTCAACGTCCCCCTGGTCAATGGCGCCTGGCTGCGGCTGCTCACCGAGCTGGCCGGGCCCAACGACATCGATCCTCACGACCTGGCCAGAGCCTTCTTCTACCGCGCCTACTTCAGCATGGGCACCATCGGGGAGATCTTCGCCCTTCTGGGCTTTCCCCGGGATTCGGTGGAACTCCTGCTGGGCGTCGGTGGCAACGGACCCCAAAGGCCAAGGGTTCGTCTCACAGCCAAGACTGTAGCACTGCTGCCCAGGCTCGTCAGGTTCTTCTGGGACAAGCTGCGCTTCGGCTCCAAGATCCGCTCGTTCCTCCCCAGCGCGAACGAGCGCTACGATACCTTCGATCAGCGCGACCTCGCCGACAGAACAGAGGCAGAGTTGCTGGCTGAGATAGACCGGCTCTTCGAGGTCACCCAGCACTCAGCGTACTACAACATCGTGGCCCAGTTGGAGGCCGGCCTCTACACCCAGCTGCTACGCCGCGCCTTGAGCCGCAGCGGGATCGAGCTGGAGACCCTCCAGTTGGGCGGAGACGATGCCATACGAGGCGGCCTGGACCCCGCCGTTCATGTGCGGCATCTCAGCCGTCTGTTCCAGCGACTCCCGCCGGAGGCCCGGGAGAGCATCATCACAGGCGGCTACGAGGGCATGGCCCAAATCCGCGAAGCAGAAGAGCTAGCCAGCTCAATGGATGAGTTCCTCCGTCTCTTCGGACATCTCAGCGACAGCGGCACCGATTTTTCGTCCAGGACGTGGCGAGAAACGCCCCAGATGGTACTCCAGATGGTCGCCGAATACCCCGTGGCTGATGAGAAAGAAAGGCGACAGGTCTCCCCTTCTGAGTTGACCATCCCGCTTCCACGCCGCTGGCTGGTAAGGCCCATCTTCAGAAGGGCGCAGGAGTATTCCCACCATCGGGAGGCGGCCAGCGCCGTGTACACCCGCGGCACCGGTCTGTTCCGGGTCTACTTCCTGGCTCTGGGTGAGCGCTTCGTGCGCCGCGGCGTTCTACCATCGCCGGAGGATATCTTCTATCTCCACGTAGGCGAGGTGCGAGAGATCGTCGCCGCCTCAGGGGACGGCGAGAGCTATGTGGCTCTGGTAAACCAGCGCAAGCGAGAGATGGAGGAGTATGAGGATATGGACCTCCCGCCCATCATCTACGG
>DATKVP010000156.1:0-5102 GCA_035530015.1 Anaerolineae bacterium
CTAACCGCAAATTGGGCCGCCTGGATCCCTGCTCCGCCGGCAGCCGACATGGCGGGGTTGGGCACTCCTTCATACTCCATGGTGTCCGTGTCTACGAAGACATAGGCCGGGCAACGCCCGAAAACCGGGCTCACTTCGGCATCCAAGTCTTCCTGCATGGCGCTTATCACTACTTTCATTCCCTTGCCTCCTGTTGAGGGACTAAGCCGTGAGGGGCAGCCACGAAGCCATGACCGGACGGCAGTGGCACAAGTCGTTCCCCCTCCTACCGCGTGGCCCCCAGCGTATGACCTAGCTTTCCTTCTCCAGCTCTTCTAGCCGCTTGGTGATGGCCTCGAGTTGGCTTCTCAGGTACTCTGCCTGGTTCTTGAGCATAGGTAGTTCGTCTGCCGGTCCGTATGGCGCGGGCTGAAAGCCTGCCGAAGGCCATCCACCCGCCATCGGGTATGGAGGTGTCGGCATCGGCCACTGGCCGGTCGTCATGTACGTGGCGCACGGCCCGAGCCCCGTGGGGCTTCTTCCAACCCAACCAGGACTGTAGCCGAACCGCATCCAACCTGGCAGCCCAGTGGCATAGTACATCCAGCGGTGACGCATGTCATCACTCCTTTCTCGCAGTATCGTGGGCGGTTCTGCTAGCTAAGGACCCTGGGCACCAGGCCAACCTTGAGGATTGTTGATGGCCCAGGGGCCAGAGGCAGCACTGTAGGCGTTCATCCCCATGGCCCACCATCGACGTGGCAGCCAGGGGTAGAATCTACAGTTGGGGAATGGATTGCCCCATCCCCGGCTCGGTCCGTACCCGCCGCCGGGCGCTGCACCCATCCCATAGCCCCGAGCGAACCCCAAGCCGCGGCCATATCCGCCACCCCGGCCTATGCCAAATCTTCCCATAGTGCCATCCCCTTTCTGGTCTCTGCGACCTAGTGTAGAAGATCCGTGCGCTGCACAATCGTACCTTCAAGATAGGATCGAACGGCTTCCTCGATATTGGCGATGTCTGTCACTACCGTTTCGATTCCTGCTTGCTTCATGCTCTCGAAGGCTCCCCAGCCCATTCCTCTGCACAACAGCACATCGCAGTCTTTGATGGCGTCAGCCATTGCAGAGTGCCGCTCCTGGCTTCCTGGCCCGAAGCCGTGCCTACCTCTCTCGTCGACGAGACCCTCCTCGTGCACGAACTGCTGGTGCCCCATCTTGTCCCGCAGCTCACTCTTTACTATCTCCTGATCCTCGATAGTGAAGACTGCGTACAAAGGAGCCCGCCCAAAGTGGAGACTGATCTCGGTGCCGTCATCCGTGATAGCCGCTATTCTCATCGATGCTACCCTCCTGTCGATCCCGCCCCTATCTTTCCAGTGCCGGTGGTTCCTTCGCCTGGGGCATGGTCTTGACCAGCGTTTGAACAATGGGGACGAACTGCGAAGCAGGATAATCCTCGATATGTCCCTTGTCGCTCAGTTCTGCGATCTCACTGTCAAGCGGCAATCGCCCCAAGAGGGCCACACCTAGCCGAGACGCCGTATCCTCAGCATGGCTAGGTCCGAAGACCTCGTACCGTTGACCGGTATCCGGGGCCACGAAGTAGCTCATGTTCTCCACCAGGCCCAGGATGGGTATGGAGAGCTGGGCCGCCATCTTCGCTGCCTTGCGAACCACCATGCCCGCCAGATCCTGTGGAGAGGTGACCAGCACCACTCCACTCAGGGGAACAGACTGCATAACGGTCAATGAAGCATCTGACGTGCCAGGAGGCAGGTCGACAACCAGCGTGTCCAATTTGCCCCAGACTACCTCCTGCCAGAACTGCTTTATGGCTCCGCTGATCAATGGGCCACGCCAGATGACCGCATCGTCCTCGCTGGGAAGGAGGAGATTGATGGACATGACCTTGATGCCCGAGGAGCTTTCCATGGGTAAGACTCCCAGTGGGCTGGCGGCGGGGTGGCCCTTGATTCCAAACATCTTAGGGATACTTGGCCCCGTGATATCGGCGTCCAAGACTCCGACGTCCTGGCCTTCGCGTCGGAGGGCGACGGCGAGAAGGCTGGCCACCAGGGACTTGCCCACACCTCCCTTGCCGCTCATGACGGCAACGACATGTTTCACGCTGTTCAGCTTCGCCGCCAGTGAGAAAGACTCGTCCCCACCTTGCCCCAGCTCGTCCAGAAGAACTCGCCGCTCATCAGCACTCATCTCGGCGACCTTCGTGTCGACCTTGGCCACGCCGTCCAGAGATAGCACGGCTGCCTCTGATTGTGACAGTAGTTCATCTCGTAGGGGGTAGGCCGAAGTAATCAGAGCAAGCGTGAATCTGACCTCGCTGTCCTCGATCTCCATGTCTCGGATCATCCCCAAGTCCACGATACTACGACCCAATTGTGGGTCCATAACCGCCTGAAGAGCATCCCTAACTTGATCTTTGGTTATCAACGTCCGCGGTCCTTTCTATCTGTATTGTGTGACCTTCCAACTCCATGTGTTCGTCATAGGCCTGAAGGAAACGGTCCAGTGTAACCCTCGTCTGGCGCAACCCCTCGATCCACCAGGCTAGATAGCGATCACCTTCGGGGGAGAGCCGGTATACCCGACGCGGCGGACCGGCACCTTCCGTATCCCACGTGGAGGCCACGAAACCTCGGTCTTCCATGTCTCGAAGGTAGCGGTAGACCACGCTGGAATCCACGGTCTCCTCAGCGAAGCCAAGGTCAGGTAGCCTCTCCAGAAGGTCGTAGCCGTGAGTATCGCCTCGGTGGAGCAGCAGGAGAAGACACGGCTCCACGAATCTACGAATGCCGTGTCCTCGGCCTCGCCGCCGCCTTCGCCATCCTCTGCCATGTGGCATCCCGCACCCCCAAGAGATGATCTGATTACTACAGCTATCTGCAATATGCAGATATAGTATACAACAACTTGTACTCTGTTGTCAAGCTACGTGACGCCCGACTTTGATGGTCATGCTTCGAGATTGCACCACCCTCGCTCAACCTGACGAAACTCGGCGACCTTTTGGCCCTGGGTCATGGTACTGGTCTTCAGGGCGTTGCCGGGTGGTGCGACGGGGCGAATGAAGAAGCCGACCGGACGGGGAGGTGCTCTTGGGGAGGCTCCCCCGAACTGAGGCGACGCCGCAAACTCAGCCGGGTGACCCTCAGGAAGCGTGAGTCGGTCGCGTCTGGAAAAAGAGGGACCGCGCGCCCCAGGGCACGCGGTCCACTATGGAAACCATGCAGGTGATGCTGGTATCGGCTACCAGTGTAGCAGTGCCAGGCCCGCCCACTACCGGGCGAACATTCGCTCTGCTACTCGATCAGACGAGGGCGCAGCTACGGCTGAGACACTTCAGGCACGCGAGAGTGAACCGCGGACGGCGGCACCCTCCGCCCGATCTCTACTTGTGACGCCTCTTCCAGCGATCTCTCTTGAGTCTTTTCCGGTATTTGTGCCGCGCAATCTTCTTGCGGCGCTTCTTGACTACTGAACCCATACTCTCTTCCTGTCGGCGCTGTCCGCATTTCTCGCTTGGTAGGATTATAGCACATGCGGCGGTCTGGCGCAAACAGGTCACTTCGGAGATCGAGTCAAAAACGGCGCAGCCACATCGGGGCGCACTAACAGGTGCCAGAGGATGCTTCAGGAAGGGCTCCTCCGCCAGGCTGAGGCTTGGGTAGATCAGCGAGGCCAGGGTGATACTTGCACGATGCGCACCCCATGGCTTCCGTAGACCACGGCTGGCCCCTAGCTGGACTTCGGTACGATCAGGACCTTGTCAACCCGCAACCCGTCCATGTCCACCACCTCGAAGCGATACCCCGAGGACTCGAAGTGGTCGCCCTCTTGCGGCACCCGTCGCAGCTGTACCATGACAAAACCGGCGAGAGTACGGAATTCACGCGTCTCCTCGCCCTCCAAGTCCTCTATGCCGAGCACCTCCTTGAGGTCGAACAGGGAGAGCGAGCCGTCTGCGAGCATGGAACCGTCCTCCCTCTGGACAAGCGATGGTTCTTCGAGATCGTATTCGTCTCGGATCTCTCCCACGATCTCCTCAAGAACATCCTCTAGTGTGACGATGCCCTCGGTTCCGCCGAACTCGTTGATGACCACTGCCATGTGGCTGTGGGTATCCTGGAACGTCTTCAGTGTGGCCAACAGCGATTTGGTTTCCGGCACAAACAACGGTTCCCGCAACAGGGGTTCGATAGAATCGTTCACCTCCGCACTGAGCAGGTCCTTGGCGTGCAGAATACCTACTATATCCGAGAGATCGCCCCGATATACCAGAACTCGCGAGTAGCCGGTGGACAGGACTTTGTCTCTTATGGACTCCATGGGTTCGTCTATGTCCACTCCCACGACGTCCGGTCGGGGCCGCATCACGTCCGCCACAGCCTCGTCGGCGAACCGGAAGATCCTATCCACGAATTCCTTCTCTGCGGGCACGAACACACCTGTCCGCGCGCCCTCGGTGATCATGTACCGGACCTCCTCCTCGGTTACCGTGTGCCGGTGTCGGCCACCGAGTCCAAACGGCCTCAGTATGACGTCTGTAGACTGAGTGAGGATCCAGACGATAGGCCTGGCTATCTTGGCCAGGTACTGCATGGGACGGGCCATGGCCCTGGAAATGGCCTCTGGATGGCTGAGGGCCAACCTCTTGGGTGCGAGCTCGCCCACGATAAGTGTCAGATAGGTGATGCCCAGCACCACCAGGCCGAAGGCAACCGGCTCAGCGTACAGATTGGCGCCCGGGATGGGCAGCCCGGACAAGTAGGGCCCCAGGTGGCGCACTATGCTGGCCCCTCCAAAGGCCCCGGTGAGAATCCCCACCAGCGTGATGCCCACCTGGATCGTCGAGAGGAACGCGTTGGGGTTCTCGAGCAGGCTGAGAACTCGCTCCGCTCGCTGATCTCCGGCTTCCGCCTGCGACATCAGCAAGGGGCGCCGTACAGAGAGTACCGCGATCTCCGTCCCCGCGAGAAGCCCGTTGATCACAATGAGAAGCAGAATGATCAGTGGTTCAGTCATCGTTCCCTCTCCCCCAACTGTGTGCACGAGGCTTTGTCCCCATTCTAGCACGGGGCAGGCCACTGCACAAGAAGGGC
>DATKVP010000157.1:0-2867 GCA_035530015.1 Anaerolineae bacterium
GGGCAGCAGAGACGGGTATCTGGGTAGTATGGCGGACTGGCACGCTCAGATACTCCTACTACTGGTCTTCCCGCTCACGTGCGCCTTCTACGTGTGGCAGCCGAGGGCTATCGCAGGCGTCTACGAGGCCATGGGTTTGCACTGGGGGGTTGTCGACGCAGGCAAGGCCTACCGCAGCAGATTGTGGTTTTGCGTGTCGATCATAGTGGCCGCCGGGGTTGTCGTCTTTGACAGCCCCAAGACGGTTGCCAGCTATGGATCCTGGTGGATGCCGCAGAACTGGCTAACCATCTTGGGGCGGGAAGCAAGTCTGGCTGTCGCCTTCTATGTGCTGAGTATGATGGCCTGGCGCCAATTCGTAACCACCCGAGAATGGAGACGTCTGCTGGTCAGCCCATCGGCAGGCACGGGATTGAAGGCGGCGTCGGCCTATCAGTTGAGCTGGGCCTTGCTCCTGGCCCTGCTTGCACTTCGCCTGAGCATCGAGGGCATTGAACTGCCCCAACGCGCTGGTGCTTTGACTCCTGACTACTACCTCAAGGCGGCTGGCTACGCGATAGCCAGCGTCCTGTGCTTCTTCACCCCTATCTGGGGTGCCCTTCGCAAGGAAGGCGGTTTGCCGGTTGACCAGCTGGCGTTGTGGCTAGAATGGGCCGGGATCGTAGCCCTCCCCGTGTTTGGCTTTATCGTCCTCAGATTGGTGTTGGGCCCCTAGCCTCGGACCTCTCACTCAGACTGTAGATCCTGTCCTTCGGGTTTCGACACCTTTCCAGATGCCCACTACAGCCACGACGATGATGCAGGCCACGATGATCTCGGGTATGCCGTTCGTCAAGCCCGCGATCAGAGCTGCCTCTGGTGGCAGGTAGCCGCGCACAACCAGCATGGTGAGCACGAGGATCGTGTTGGTCAGGGTGCCGACCGCCCCTGAGAGGATGAGGGCCTGAAGCTCCCTGTTCTCCTTGAGTGCCAGATAGACGAACCCCGCGATCAAGGCCAGCAGAACTATGGCGATCACCACGGAGAGCAGCACGTTCACCGCACTGACCCAGTATACGAACGCACCGCAGATCACCAACAAACATCCGGCGAGCGTCATGGCTGCGTACTTGCCGGCCTTCCGAAAGCCCACGTAAGCCGCCCAGGCGGTGATGCCGATGAAGAGGCGGGGTAGTATCGCCACCAGTGGGTCCTGGAACATCACCACGCCTAATACTCCAGCCTGGAGCCAGCTGAAGATGCCAAAGATGAGCCCCAGTACCAGCCCAACGATGGGCCCCTCGAGTATGGCCCCGATGATCACCGGCACGTGCAGCGTGGTGGCATGCTGGGCCGGAGTGGGTACGGGTATGAAGCCGGGCCCGGCCGGGCCCAGATAGCCCAGAAGGGTGATGATGGCGCCTAACACGCCAGCTACGACGATCTTGCGCACCATGGTGGGCGTTCCTCCGCTTTGCATTACTCTCTCCTTTCCTGAAGACCTCCAAGTATTCAGTGTACGGTGTGGAAGAAGACCTCTCTCACCCAGGCGGAGATTGCGCTGAAGATCAACCCGTCAAGGACGTCGAGAGTGGAAAACAGGATAGCTGCGCAAAACAGGCCGACCAGGGCCAAGGCCAGGTAATCCCGGGGCAGTGCCCTGAGTTGGAGGTAGCTCGTCCGTCCTCTGCCCCCGGTGTAGCCTCGGGCTTCCATGGCCAGGGCTAGATCCTCGGCCCTTCGCAAAGCGCTGACGAAGAGCGGTACGAGGAGGGGCAGCAGATTGCGGGTTCGTTGGATGAAAGCTAGCCTGCCTCCCTCGCCGAAGTTGGCGCCACGGGAAGCCTGGGCTTTCATGATCCTCTCCAGTTCCCCGGCGAGCGTAGGGGCGAAGCGAAGGGAGATGGCGAAGACCAGTGCCAGTTCGTGGGCGGGGAACCTGAGCCGCTTGAGCGGGCTGAGCAACCTCTCCAGACCATGGGTGAGTTCGGTGGTGCGAGTGGTCAAGGTGAGAAGGCTGATCAGGATCATGAACTCCAGCAATCGAAGGATCATGAGGCCTATCTGTCTGACACTGCAAGTGGTGATGTCGATGAATCCCCAGTTCCAGATCGTCGAACAAACCTTTGGCCCGTATGGATTGCGGTAGAAGAGCAGCTGCAACAGGGCGAAAACGGCGATCCACGGCAAGGCCGGTCGCAGACCCTGCAAGACAAACCGGAGAGGCGTACGGGATATACGAACGACGCCGAGGAGAACCACGAGGAGAATAGCGCTGGCGGTGTAGGAGTCGGCGAAGGTCACCGCCGCGACCAGAAGCGAGAACATGACGATCTTCGCTCTGGGGTCCAGGTGGTGCACCATGGAGTCGTAGGGTAGGTACTGTCCGATGGTCAGGTGGCGAAAAGCGCTATAGTCTGTCATGGCACTGGCTCGCTGGGCGCTCGGTGAGATCGAAACACCGGGCTATCTCCTCTTCGGCCTCGTTGACGGAGAGGAGGTCGACTCTAACCGGTGCCCCACGGCCGCGCAGGTCGTGCAGCACCTGAGTGACTTGCGGGGAGTCAAGGCCGTAGCCGCGTAGCAGTCCAGCCTGGGAGAAGATCTGTCGTGGGGTTCCTTCCAGGATGCTTTGGCCCTGGAGTATGACGTAGATCCGGTCTGCCAGTTGGGCGACACTCTCCATGTCGTGGGAGACGAGGATGATGGTCGCCTCTTCCTCATCGCGCAGTTCCCTGATCTTGGTCAGAAACTCGCTGGACGTCTCCGGATCAAGGCCGCAGGTTGGCTCGTCGAAGACCAGAATCCTCGGCTCGAGGGCCAGGACTCCCGCAATGGCTACCTTGCGCATCTCGCCGCCGCTGAGGGAGAAAGTCAGCCGATCCTTG
>DATKVP010000158.1:0-5047 GCA_035530015.1 Anaerolineae bacterium
GAATCACCCTCTCCTTGGAGCCTTTGCCCCAGCAGCGCACGGAGGCCGATGCCAGATTGACGTCATCCACCCTCAGGGATACCACCTCGCTAGCTCTCATGCCTGTAGCGTAGAGAAGTTCCAGCATCGCCTGGTCTCGCAGACCCTTGGGAGAAGAGAGCTTCGCTGGCTCGGCCAAGAGCCTGTCAACCTCGTCTATGGTCATCGGTTTGGGCAGATGCTTCTTGACCTTCAGGGAGTCGAGGGTGGCTGTGGGATCATCTCTGATGAGCCCTTCGGCGACGAGGAAGTGAAAGAAGGACCTGATGGCAGCAACTTTGCGGGCAGAGGTGGCAGCCGCGTACTCCCTGTCACCCTTCAGGTACATGATGTAGGAGATGATGTCGTGCTTCTCGACGCGGCTCCAGAGAACGCCCTCCTCTCCACCATATCGTCTCTGCAGGTACTCCAGGAACTGATTCAAGTCCACGCGATAAGCGGCGATGGTGTTCTCAGAGCATCCCTTCTCAGCGGACAAATGAGTGAGGAACTCGCCTATCCGACTCACTGGCCTCTCTCCCACGGTCCCTTCTTGGTCAGCAATCTACCTTCGGCCATTGTATCACAACTTTCCATAAAACCCAAATGAGGAGGAGAGCTTTGTTGGAGGAAATCGCCCATTAGACCAGAAGAGAGGACAGGAAGCAGTCTGGCCATCGATCTCAGGCTGCTGCGCCGCAGCGCGCCTGGACAGAGTGGATAACTGGCATCACTGCAGGCGAGGTCCGCCATGCACGCCGCCGCCCAGGTACCGCCAGTCTGTGCCAGAGGCGACGCAATTCCGAGAGCAGCCATCACAATGTGTCATAGAATGAGCATCGCGTCGCCGAAGCTGTAGAAACGATACTTCTTCTCCATCGCCTCCCGGTATGCCCTGTGCAGCAATTCCTTCCCGGCAAACGCGGAGACCAGAAGCAAGAGCGTTGATCGAGGCAGGTGGAAATTGGTGACCAGGCAATCCACGGTCCGGAATGAGTAGCCCGGGTAGATAAACAGGTCCGTCCTCCCCTCGTACGGCGCAATCGTTTCCGAGCCAGACCCGGCGGCTGCCCGGGCTGCCGTCTCCAGGGCGCGAACCACCGTCGTGCCGGAGGCTACCACCCGCCTCGCAGTGGCTTTCGCTCGATTCACGGTCCTGGCCGTCTCCGCCGACACCAGGCAGTACTCGCTGTGCATCTGATGCTTCTCTGCGTCCTCTTCCCTGATGGGGAGAAAGGTGTCCACCCCGATGTGAAGGGTGAGGAACGCGAACTCGATCCCCTGGGCCTTGAGCGCCTCCATAAGCTGAGGCGTGAAATGCAGTCCTGCCGTCGGCGCTGCCGCTGAACCGTTCCTGTTTGCGTAGACGGTCTGGTATCGCCCAGGATCCCCTAACTGTGTGTGGATGTAGGGTGGCAAAGGGACGACTCCCAGGTGCTCCAGAAGCGGCTCCACTGGCTGGTCGAATCTCACAAGCCGTCCGCCGGATGGAATACGTTCTCCCAACTCCGCTCGGAGAGTCGCTCCTGGCTCCCCCTCATGGGTGCCGACAATCTGCACCTGTCCACCCACCGACACCCGGCGCCCTCTGATCAGGGCCTCCCATAAGGTGTCGTCTCTCTTGACGGTGAGCAACAGCTCGACCTTGCCTCCTGTGGGTACCTTCTGAGCGAAGAGACGGGCCGGGATCACACGGGTGTCGTTGCACACCACCAAGTCCCCAGGCCGCAGGTATTCCCCCAGATGGTGAAAGTGATCGTGGGCGAGACTGCCCTCTTCGCGGCGCACGATCATCAACTGAGCGGCATCCCGGGGTTCCATCGGGGTCTGGGCGATGAGGTGAGAAGGCAATTCGTAGTCGAACTCGGCCGTCTTCACTTTCGCAGCAACCATACCAGGAGGTTCAGTATCAGCGTGGCGACGATGCTGAGCACGACACCCGTCATCAGTGGGAAGTAGCAGGAAACACCTCTCCACCGAAGACTGAAGTCACCAGGGAGACGGCCCGCAAATGGAACCCTGCTGAGCACAAGCAGCACCAATCCCAGGGCCACGAGCACGCCCCCGAAGACCAGAATCATCTTACCCAGTGCGTCCAGCGGGTTCATCCCGGTGCAGCCCACCCCTTCCGACGGTAGACGAACAAGAAGTCATACAGCAAGGGGTCATCCGTCCAAGGTACTTCGAGCCTCTGGTAGATGTCGGAACCTTCCAGAAAAGGCGCCGAGGCGATTATCAAATCCGGCTGCCGCCACATGATGTAGTTGAAATCAAACTTCTCGTGGCCCGGCACCCCCTGTCCCATCTCCTGGATTTGGAGATGCGCAGTGTGCACATCATTCACTCCGAACATGTCCAGGGTACGCAGGCCCGCATAGTACGGGATCTGACCAGCCGCGTCCACACCTATGAAGGTCTCTGCAGGCACATTGTCGCGCAGCCACTTCCCCATCGTCACTCGAGCACGGGTTGCCCTGCCAGCCTGGAAGCGAGACACGAACAACTCGTGCTCCCCACGCCAGGACGACGAAACCAGAAGGGCCAGACACCCCAGCGCCAGACACAGTGCCGCGACGGACTTTAACGAATTCGAGGCGATGGCGGAGCTTGTCAACCGTCCGACCCAACCTTCCACGGTCTCATAGGCTTCCATCAGCCCGGCGGACACCAGGATGTATGCCAGGGGCAGTATGGGCACGAAGAACCGACCCACAGACCAGTCGCCGCCCACATAGACTATGTACGTGAGGTAAATCAGAACGACCGCCAGGAGAGCAGTGAACCACAGAGAGAACCTCCGCTTCAACAGCGGGACTACGGCTGCGAGCGGCAGTAGCCAGCCAAGATGCAGCCTGCCGAAGGTAGCGATGTGCTGCAGTCCCCTCTGGTGCTGGGCTATGCTGTCATGAACGGTGACCTTGGCATAGAACGTATTGGGCAGAAGAAACCCATAGTAGTAGTAGCGCCACAGGAAGTATGGCAGGTAGAGAGCCAGAAATACCCCGGCCCTGGCTACATCTGCGGAAGTGAGGAGCTGCCTGTTCAAGACCAGGCGCGCCAGCACCTGGTGGACCATGACCACAACCAGGACGAGCACTCCCTCTGGTCGGGTCATCGCCGCCAACGCCAGGAGAGCCCCAGAGGCAAGACCCAGCCTGCCTTTCTGCCCTTCCCACACATAGCAGGTCAGCGCGGCCAGCACCAGGAAAGCGAACATGGATGTTTCCATGCCGCTCACTGCCCACAGAGCAAACGAACCATCGAGCGCCAGGCCCAAGGTGGCCAGGATAGGTATCACCGGGCTTCGCAGCGACGCCACTCGCGAAAACTCGTACACCAGCCACAGCGTCGCCACGCTGAAGACGACCCCTAACCCAATGGCGATAGCTGATGGATGCAGACCCAGTCGCATGAGTAGAGCAAGGATGATGGTCCACAAGAAGTTGGTGTAACCCTCCACTCGCTCTCCTGGGTTGAACACGAGACCATTGCCCGCCAACAGATTGCCAGCATATCTATAGGAGATATACGCATCATCCACTGCATCGGCGCCCAGGTCCCTGTAGTAGAAGGCTTCGTGGGCCAGCAGAACGAGGCAAGCGCCCACCACGAAGATCCAGGGATATCTCAGGAATCTCGACTGCACAGTTGCCCCCACTCTACTCCTCCGTCAAGGCTGAAGCTTCAGCAGTTATCTTGTGGCCCGAGTATCTCTCCCACTCGCTGTATATGCAGCCACAGTACTGCTGGCGATAGAGATCGTGTTCACGAGTCAGCCGGCCTCTCTCGGACCAACCCCGCCTGAAGCTCTCGAAATGGAACTCCACCCCATACTCCGCGCCCGCCGCCTCGCCCGTCTCCCGCAGGAGATCCTGATCCTGGTGCGGACTGATCAGCAACGTAGTCGTGAAGGCATCGAAGCCTTCCCCAGCCGCCACCTTCGCCGTTCTGCCAAGCCGCATAGCGTAGCAATGACGGCACCGCTCTGGATGGGCCTCCCTGCCCACCACCGCCCGCAGGAACTCAGACATCTCGTACCCTTCGTCACTCAGCAGAGGCAGTCCCACAGACTCAGCATATGCCTCCATGCTGGCCAGTCTCCTCTGGTGCTCCGTGAAGGGATGTATGTTGGGATTGTACCAGAACCCCGACACTTCATAACCCTGCTCGCGAAGGCGGTTGATCGTGTAGGTGGCGCAGGGCCCGCAGCAGGTGTGCAACAGAATGCTCCTGCCCTCTCCGGCCTTCTGCTGACTCGTGCCTTGTGGGCGAGGGGGCAACTCGACCGCGTAAGGTAACTGGATGGTCAGAGGAACTTCACAGATCAGAATTGCCTCGCCCTGGGCCAGGAGTTTCCTGGCCTTATGGGAGGAACACGGAGAGAGTTGCCTGCCTTTGCTGTCGAGGACGCGCGCAGTCTTCATCGCGACTGAGGCTGAAATCAGAGCAGCCGGCGCTGCGGCTGCTCTTCGTTGTAGGTAATACCCAGGTGCCCATAGGCCAGCTTGGTGGCTACCCTGCCTCGCGGTGTCCGGTCTATGAAACCGAGCTGCAGCAGGTAGGGTTCGTACACATCCATGATCGTATCCGCTTCCTCACAGATGGAGGCCGCGATTGTGTCGAGACCCACCGGCCCGCCGCCGAACTTCAGTATGATGGTCTCTATGACTCGCCTATCTATGTCATCCAAGCCCAACGAGTCTATTTCCAGCATCCCAAGGGCCTGCCTTGCCACCTCCTCCGTGATCACACCATCCGCGCGGACCTGTGCGTAGTCGCGCACGCGTCTTAGTAAGCGGTTTGCCACCCGCGGGGTTCCCCTGGCGCGTCTGGACACCTCCTCCACCCCACCCTCGTCAATCTCCACACCCAGAAGCGAAGCGGTTCTCCTCACTATGCTTCTCATCTCCTCCCGATCGTAGAAATCGAGGCGATGCACCACACCGAAACGGCCTCGCAGAGGCGCGGTGAGGAGAGCGATCCGGGTCGTGGCGCCAACGACCGTGAACCGAGACAGGGGAAGATGAAT
>DATKVP010000159.1:0-2160 GCA_035530015.1 Anaerolineae bacterium
TGCTCTTCTCCATCGCCCTGGCGGTCGGGCTCACCCCTCAGCTTCTGCCAGCGATCATCAGCATCAATCTCTCCAAAGGGGCGCAGAGCATGGCTGCGCACGGGGTTATCGTGCGTCGCCTGGAATCCATAGAGAACTTCGGAAGCATGGACGTGCTGTGTACCGACAAGACAGGAACTTTGACCGAAGGCGTAGTGCGACTGGATGCCGCGTTGGACGTGGAGGGCCAGCCATCGGAGGAGGTCTTCCGTGACGCCTACCTCAATGCCCATTTCGAGACGGGGCTAGCGAACCCCCTGGACGAGGCGATTCTCGCCCACGGTGAAGCTGAGATCGGTGGGGTCAGCAAGGTGGATGAGGTGCCCTACGATTTCGTGCGCAAGCGTCTGACCGTGGTAGTCATGGAAACGGAAGAACCTTTGCTGATCACGAAAGGCGCCCTCGACAACGTGCTCGCAGTGTGCTCGGACGTGCGGGAGGGGAGCGGCAGGGTGCCGCTCGACGAGGCGCATCGCACGCGGATCCAGGAGCGCTATGTACAGTGGAGCGGCCAAGGCTACAGAGTCCTGGGATTGGCGACGAAAGCAGTTGTGCCGCAATCCTCATACACCCCTGGTGATGAGCATGATCTGATCTTCATGGGTTTCTTGCTGTTCTTCGATGGCCCGAAGGACGGCGTGCAGGAGGCTATCGGGGATCTCGCCGCCTTGGGAGTGGACTTAAAGATCATCACCGGTGACAACAGACTGGTAGCCTCGCACACCGCTGAGGCCGTGGGCCTGGAGGTGACCGGAGTGTTGACAGGGACCGACCTGCGAGAACTGCGCGATGAGGCGTTGTGGCAGGCTGTTGAGCGTGTCAACCTCTTCGCCGAAGTTGACCCCAACGAGAAGGAGCGCATCATTTTGGCCCTGGGGAAGACAGGACATGTGGTGGGCTACATGGGTGATGGCATCAATGACGCCCCTGCTCTACACGCGGCCGACGTGGGCCTCTCGGTGGAGGGGGCAGTAGACGTGGCCCGAGAAGCGGCGGACTTCGTTCTGCTCGAGCGAGACCTGGCAGTGCTGCGCGAGGGCATCATCCAGGGGCGGAGAACCTTCGCCAACACCCTCAAGTACGTGTTCATCACTACGAGCGCCAACTTCGGCAACATGTTCAGTATGGCGGGAGCATCGCTGTTCCTACCCTTCCTGCCCCTGTTGCCCAAGCAGATCCTGTTGACGAACTTCCTGACGGATTTTCCAGCCATGGCCATCGCCAATGACAATGTCGACCGAGAGCTGCAGGCCCCAGCGCTGGAACGTAAAGTTCATTCGCAACTTCATGGTCACTTTTGGCCTGGTGAGCTCGGTGTTTGACTATCTCACCTTTGGCACACTCTTGCTCGTCCTCCGGGCAACTACAGCTCAGTTCCGGACCGGGTGGTTTCTGGAGTCCGTGGTCACTGAATTGCTGATCATGATGGTCATTCGCACGCGACAGCTTTTCTGGAGGAGCAGGCCTGCAAAGTACCTTCTGATGGGCACGGTAGCCGTCGGAATAACTACCCTTGTCCTTCCCTACACGCCCGTCGGCGCCCTCCTGGGGTTGGTCCCGATTCCCCTGCCAGTCCTGTTTGTCCTGGGAGGCATTGCGGTGGGCTACGCGGTCACCTCCGAAGTAGCCAAACATCTCTTCTATAGAAGGGTGCAGGGCTGAGGTGATGGGCCTTGATCGCGACAACCTGCTGTCTGCCGCTGGGTGAGGGCGTGTTGCGTGAAGGCAGGCGGTTGTGTGCGTAAGCTGAGATATGCGAGCGGAGCTATGGAGTCTCTCAAGTCAGAAGTGATCTCGGTGGCGCAAGAGCTACGGGTGCAACTGGAACAATGTGCTATACAGGAGGGATGGTATGTCTGGGCGTCAAGTCGTGCTTGGGGTATCGGTCGTGCTGCTGTTGGTCTCGGGTGCTGGCTGCGCTGTACCGTCGCTGGTGTTTCCAACGGTGGAGCCGCCAGCATCTGCAACGCCGACACTGGTCAGGGAAACGCCCGTGCCGGCAAGGCCTGCCAACGACCTGGAGGCTCAGGTGGAGGCGGTGTACACCGAGGCTGCGCCTTCGGTCGTCTTCATCACCAGCCGCATCATAACCTACGATTTCTTCATGCAGGCTGTCCCCCA
>DATKVP010000160.1:0-2023 GCA_035530015.1 Anaerolineae bacterium
TCGGCGGCGGCTACATCGCCATCACCTTCTTCGTCGGTGAGTTGGTCGATTTCGGTGAGGACATCGGTCACGCCATAGAGGGGATCGGTGACAGCGCTGCAGAGGCGGTGGGGAGCCTGGGCGGTGCCTTGGAAGGAATCCTCGGGGGCGCTGAGGCCGCTGACGTGGGCGGCATCGAATTGCCGGAGATCGGCGAGATAGGACTGGAGCACGAGGTCGAGGGACCCAGTCCCTTCTCTCTCCGGGTGGTGGCCATGTTCGCGGTGGGCTTCGGGGCCGGCGGGCTGATCGGCAAGGGCCTGGGCGTGTCAGACGCAGTCAGCCTGGTTCCGGCCAGTGGAGTGGCTGCCCTGACCGCAGCGGTGATGTGGGTCTTCCTGCGGTTTCTGTACGGCGAGCAGCGCTCCACTTCTATCCAGGCGCCGGACTACGTGGGCTTGGTGGGGAGAGTGGTCATCCCCATCCCAGAGGGTAGACTGGGCCAGGTGGCTCTGGTGGTCAAGGCCCAGAGGGTCAACGCGCCGGCCCGCTCTGACGATGGCTCCCCCATTCGTGCTCAGGCTGCGGTCGAGGTCCTGGGTGCGGAGGGGGGGATCGTTGTGGTGAAGGAGATCTAGAGGGTGCGGAGCAGTAGAAGGAGGTAGTGGCAGTGGGAATCATTGAGGGCATTCTCGGTGTGATGGGTGGCGGCACCCTCCTCATCGCTTTTGCCGTCCTCTTCCTTATCTTCGTGTTCCTCCTGGCTGTGGCCAGAGTACTTCGCTTCATCAGAAAGGTGCCGCCCAACAGGGCTCTCCTGGTCTACGGTGTGCGCACTCACACCAGGGTGACGGTCGTGCGCAGGACAAGAAGGCTCAAAACTCCGGATGATGCTGCGGCCCAGCCTGCGCCAGAGAAGCGAGAGCCGGAGCTCCAGGAGTGGGAGTATGAGACCAAGACGGAGGAAGTGACCGTCAACTATAAGATGGTCAAAGGTGGCATGACCATCGTCCTGCCCTTCGTGCATGAGGTGAAAGAACTCGACCTTGGCCTGATCACGCTGGACGTGGCGGTGCATAACGTGCTCAGCAGCAACGCGGTACCGATCACCGTGGACGGCATTGCCCAGATCAAGATCGGCAGCGACGACACCTCCATCGCCACCGCCGCCGAGCAACTGCTGGACAAGAGTACAGAGGATATCAAGTACGTGGCCATCCAAACGCTTCAGGGTCACCTGCGGGCCATCATCGGCCTGATGACGGTGGAGGAGGTCTACAAGGACCGTGAGGCCTTTGCCCAGATGGTCCTGGAGGTGGCCGTTGACGACCTCTCCGGGATGGGTTTGCAGATCGTCTCCTTCACCATCAAGGAGATCAGTGACGAAAAGGGTTATCTGGAGGCCTTGGGTAGACCCGAGATTGCGGCCAAGCTTCGGGATGCCCGGAGGGCGGAGGCGCAGGCGGAGCAGGAGGCCACGGAGAAAGAGCAGCAGGCCGAGAAGGAAAAGGCAGGTTACACCAAAGAGGCCAACGTGGCCAAGGCCAAGTACGACACAGAGGTGTCCCGGGAACGGGCGGTCGCGGAGAGAGCCCAGGCGATTTCTCTGGCGGAGCAGGACAAGACGTTGGAGGAGCGGAAAGCGGGCGCAGCCCAGGCGGCTGCAGAGCGCAGGGATAAGGAGCTGGATGCCGAGGAACGCCGCCCCGCCGATGCTTCTCTGTACCGAGCCGAACAGGAGGCCTCGGCGACCCGGGCCACGGGGTTCGCCGAAGCTGACGTAGACCGGAAGATGGGCGAAGCTGAGGCTGCGGCAGATAAGGCCCGGGGACTTGCCGGAGCCGATGTTACCAAGGCGCAGCTCCTGGCTGAAGCAGAGGGTAGACGGCAGTTAGCCGAGGCGCTGAACGCCTACAAGGAGGGCGCCTTGCGACTGGTCCTGGGGCAGGCGCTGCTGGAGCGCGTACCCGAGGTGGCGGAGTCGTTCGGCGAGGCCTTCGCCAACATCGAGCAGATCCGTCTCATTGAGATCGGAGGCGCTGGT
>DATKVP010000161.1:0-5707 GCA_035530015.1 Anaerolineae bacterium
CAGCAAGGGAGACCCACCAGAGAAGTTGCTTTCAGCCATTATCAGTTGTGAGGAGAGAAGCACAACCTCCTGAGACAACTGCAAGGACAGTCCCACCAAGGAGGGAGAAGTGGAACTAGCGTGGCAGTGGAGAGAATACGGTATCAACATCACGATTCTGCGAAAGAAGGCCCAGAGCAGCACCAAGCGCGCTGACGCAGAGCATACGATGGAGCGGATTGTCACCAGCCCTGGTGCAGAGAAGGCGCACATAGAGCACTTGCTGGCCGCGGGATCTCGTTACGTGGGTCCCGTTCGGTAGCCCGTAGGAGTGAAGGTATTGGGGAGGCTAGACATGTCCAGCAGTTTCTTTCAGGGTGTTTACTTCGGACTCGTGACCGTAGCCTCGTGCATTCGAGTGATCTATACCAGGCAGTACAGAAAGACCTCCATTGCCAAGGATCACAGGACAGCGGCGGACGCTCTATTGACAGCTCTGCCTGCGCTCGGTATGTTCGTGTTGCCCATCGTCTATGTCCTGACACCCTGGCTGGACTTCGCTGATTACCACCTGCCCCCATGGGCCAGCTGGATCGGCGTGGCCATCTTTGCCCTGGCTATCTGGTTGCTCCGGAGATCTCACTCTGACCTGGCCCGGAACTGGTCTCCTCGGCTGGAGCTCTTGGAAGGTCACTCCCTGGTGACACACGGAGTGTTCCGCCACATCCGGCATCCGATGTACGCGGCCCACTGGCTATGGGGCATCGCTCAGGTCTTTCTGCTACAGAATTGGATCGCAGGCTTCAGCATGCTGGTGACTTTCCTGCCCGGCTATCTGTATCGGGCCCGGGTCGAGGAAGAGATGATGATCGAGCACTTCGGCGATGTGTATTGCGACTACATGGCGCGCACGGGCAGAATCATACCCCAGCTTCGGAACTAGTCCCCTGCAAAGATCAAGTCGCCAACCCATCTTGCATGGCACAACGCAACTTGAAAGGAGACGACAGCAGATGACAACGAGAACCTTCAAACCCAATCCTAGATACCTGATCAAACTGTTCGTAGGTATTGGTATCGCAGGGCTACTTGCCATTGGTGGAACCACCGGGCTTGCCCTGCTCATTCCAGATAGGGAGGGCACCATCATCTTCGGGCTGTTCGCCGTCGCCGAGATGGTGGTGTGGATAGCCTCCCTCCTCCTGGTAGGGCCCTATTACGCCAGCCTGAGCTATGAGGTCCAGGACGATGAGGTGATCGTCCGCGTGGGCATCATCACCCACTCTGTCAAGCACGTCCCCTATAGGACAGTGACCAACGTCGTGGTCAGGCGGGACATCCTGGATCGCTGGTTTCTCGGGCTCGGCTCGCTGCACATCCAGACCGCCGGTATGAGCGGCCAGTCGGGAGCCGAGGAGAAGCTGGCGGGCTTGCCCAACGTCCAGGAGGTCTATGAGTTGGTGGTCACCGAACTGCGGCGCTTTCGCGGAGGCATGGCACCAACGGCCGCAGAAATGGACCCGGAGCCGGCTATGGCTTCGTCCGGCAGCCTGGATGCGATTCTCGGTGAGTTAAAGGCCATCCGCCAAGCCTTGGAGAGGGACAGGTAGGTGCCGCGCCCTTCACCGATACCAACGCAGATGGCCCTGCAGGCATCTGCGGCGTCCACTTGTGTCTTTGGCGGAAAGTGGGAGCGCGGGCGGAGCGTTGTGGTCACTACTGTTTAGAACATCAAAGGAGGAAGCCATGGGAAGAGCAGCCGCCTCCATCATCATCACCGTGCTGGCGCTCTCCGCATCGTTTATAGCAGCCATCATCGTGACCATCCTCGTAACGCGCGAGATGGAGCCCACTGACACAGAGACGAACGGGGCAGAGGCCTAACACACAAAAACGCATAGACGGCTGGGGGAGCGCCCGTGGACTGCGAGCCAAGCGGCTCCGCTGAGTCTGCGCCGCTGCAACCAGAGTAATGGGAAGGGATCAGAGGATGCACACTGCTGAAGTCTCTCACATCGCCAAGTCATTTGGGAATACTGAGGCTGTAGCTGACGTATCGTTTACCGTCGAACGCGGCGAGATCTTTGGTCTGCTTGGCCCCAACGGCTCAGGTAAGACCACGACCCTCCGCGTGCTGCTCGACGTTTTCAAGCCTGATGGTGGCACAGTGTCTGTCTTGGGCGGCCCGATGAGCGAGGAGAAGAAGAACCGCATCGGGTACATGCCAGAGGAGCGAGGCCTCTATCAGGACCTCTCTGTCGAGAGATGCTTGCTCTACCTGTCCACGTTGAAGGGTGTGCCTGCGAAGGCGGCCCGCGAGCGCCTGACGGAGCACCTGGAACGCTTTGATTTGGCAGAACACAAGGGAAAGAAAGTCAAAGAACTCAGCAAAGGGATGCAGCAGAAGGCCCAGATCATCAACACCATTCTGCACCGCCCGGAGCTGATCATCATCGACGAAGCGTTCACCGCCCTGGACCCCCTCAACACGCAGTTGGTCAAAGACCTGATGAAGGAACTACGTGATGAGGGATCGACGATCATCATGTCCACTCACCAGATGCACCAGGTCGAGGAGCTGTGCGACCGCATCCTGCTGATTGACGACGGGCGCAATGTACTGTATGGGAACCTGGAGCAGATCCGCCGCCAATACTCTGGGCACGCGGTGCTGGTGCGCGTGGCTGGCGAACTGCCAGCCGTGCCGGGGATTGAACAGCTTCTCCCCCACAACAACGCCGCCAAACTGATACTCGCCGAGGGGACCAGCCCGCAAGACGTGCTCCAGGCTTTGATGGCACGAGGCGTCATCCTGGAGAGGTTCGAGGTCGCTATCCCCACGCTGGACGAGATCTTCATCCGCGTCGTGGAAGAAGGAGACGCATGATGCGGAAACTCTGGTACGTCGCCCGGCACGAGTACGCGCGAAACGTCTTCAAGAGGAGCTTTCTCCTGGCCATCCTGAGCGTCCCGCTGCTGATCGGCGTCAACATCGGGTTGATCGCCTTCATGGTGTCTCGGGAGAACAACTATGCTCCTGTTGGCTACGTAGATCACGCTGGCCTGCTGGCTGATCCCGTCCCGGCTCCCCTTGGACCCTCTGAAGCGGCCATCACCTTCCTCCCTTTCCAGACCGAGGAGGAAGCGCGCCAGGCTCTCGAATCACAGACTATCCAGGCTTACTACGTGGTGGCCCCGGACTACTTTGAGGCGAGCCGGATTGAACTCTTCTATCTCAAGGAGCCCGGCGAGAACGCCATGGGTCAATTCCACGATTTCATCCGGGTCAACCTGCTGGCCGACCAGACCCCTGAGATTGCCCACCGGGCCGCCGCAGGCAGTGACGTGACGGTGCGCACACCAGACGGCAGGCGCGAATTCCACGGCGGGCCGACCTTTGGTGCCGTGGTTCCGGTGATGGTGAGCGTTGCCTTCATCGGCTTGCTGCTGATGAGTTCTGGATACCTGATGCAGGCGGTGGTCGATGAGAAGGAGAACCGCACAATGGAGGTGCTCGCGACCTCTCTTTCTCCTGCGAAACTGATCGGCGGCAAGGTGCTGGGCATCGTAGCCATAGGGCTGACTCAGCTCGTCGCCTGGATTCTCGTCGCTCTCCTCGCGGTCCTCGTGGGTGGCAGTATCCTCGGCCTGGAGTGGTTGCAGAACCCGAACCTGGACTGGGGGCCCATCTTCTCAGTAGTTGCCATAGCCATCCCGTCCTACGTGATAGCTTGCGCCCTGATGCTCGCCGTGGGCTCGACGGTCGCACAGTCCCAGGAGGGCCAGCAGATAGGCGCGCTGTTCTTCATGCTCTTTATCATTCCCATCTATGCCATCAGGGTCATTGGAGAAACCCCAAACGCTGCTCCCTCGGTCGTGTTGACTCTCTTGCCCTTCACATCCCTCATGACCGTCGGCTTTCGCAGCCTGTTTTCGGTGGTGCCGGTGTGGCAAATCGCTGCCAGCGCGATCATTCAGACAGCCTGCGCTTTTGGGGCCGTGTGGTTGGCCGGTCGCGCCTTCAGCCTCGGAATGCTGCGCTACGGCCAGCGCCTGAGGCTCGGTGAGATTATTGGCAAGGCAAGAGTCACCACCAAGGGAGGGAGCCGGTCATGAGAAAGATGCTCCTTGTTACGCGCCACGAGCTGCTCACGACCATCCGGCGACCGTCGTTCCTGCTGGTGGCCTTCGGCATCCCGCTACTGACCATCCTGGTTCTGCTCGGCGTCACCATCCTCAGGGGCGACTCGTCCGGCGCCAGCGTCGTCCCAGATGATACAGCGGGGGCGGCAGAGCTTGAAGTCCAGGGGTATGTGGATGAGCAAGGTTTGCTCAGTGTTATTCCTCGCGATGTTCCCCCAGGCTATCTCATCGCCTATCCCGATGAGAAACAAGCCTTACAAGCCATGGAAGCGGGAGAGATCACTGCCTACTACGTAGTCCCCAAGGATTACGTGGAAACAGGTAACTTGATCATCGTCACTCCGGCCCCGAGCCCCTTCCCCGCCCACAACCAGGACTGGGCCATGCGCTGGACGCTGCTGGTCAACGTGCTGGGTGGCGATGTGGAGCTGGCCCATCGAGTCATGAACCCTGTGAACCTGGAGGTCACGGATCTGGCTCCAGAGCCACAGTATCGCGCCTCTTCCGACCAGGAGTGTTCGAAGCCCGGAATGACGTGCGAGTCCAATCTGCTGATTCGCTACCTCCCCATGATCATGCTGGTCCTCTTCTACATCTTTATCACGACAGGATCCAGCCTCCTTCTGAGGAGCATCAGCGGCGAGAAAGAAAACCGTGTGATGGAAATCCTGATGCTGTCTCTCAGCCCCCTGCAGGTCCTGGCCGGAAAGATCATCGGACTTGGGATCGCCGGGTTTCTGCAAATGGCGGCTTGGGTGGGCACCGTCTACGTCTCGTTGCGGATCGGCGGTCAGACCTTGAGCCTGCCACCAGGCTTTCAGATTCCATCCTCGTTGTTGGCCTGGGGGCTGGTGTTCTTCCTCCTCGGTTATGCCGTATACGCCAGCCTCATGGCAGGAGCGGGGGCCCTGGTACCTACGCTCAAGGAGACCACGCAGGCTGTCTGGGTGGTCATGCTGCCCATCTTTGCGGGCTACCTGGTGGGGCTCTTCCTCCTCGAAGAGCCACATGGGGTGATTGCCACCGGGCTGAGTCTCTTCCCTCTGACCTCTCCTATACTGATGATGATGCGCCTGACGGTGGGAGGTGTGCCGTTGTGGCAGCCGCCGCTCGCGGCAGGTCTGCTGGCCCTCACGGCCATCATCGTCGTGCGTACTGTGGCCCGGATGTTCCATGCCCAGAACCTGCTCTCGGGGCAGTCTTTCAGCGTCAAGCGTTACTACGGCGCGCTCTTGGGGCGCGTGTAGAGTACAACTGGCTTCTGCCAGCAGGGTGGAGAAGAGAGACATGAACTCCAGATACTTCACATTGTTGGCACTGTTGGCCGCTCTCGGAGGATCGGTGGCATGCAGGGTTGAGACGGCGCCGACTCCAACGTCAGCTCCGACGTCCACGCCTGCTGCCACACCCACACCCACAGCGATGCCTCAACCGCAGATTGAAGAGGTCAGCTTCACGAGCGAAGACGGCGTCAGACTCTCCGGCACGCTCTTTGGCGCCGGGGAGATGGCGGTCATATTGGCTCACCAGGGCGCCCAGGATGCCGATCAGACGAGCTGGCAACCCTTCGCCAGGTTGCTCGCGG
>DATKVP010000162.1:0-5995 GCA_035530015.1 Anaerolineae bacterium
ACAGACGAGCAAGGACTCGTAACCAGCTGCAATCTCATAGTGGGCACGACGAACAACATAGCCCCCATGTCCACCTCCATCAGGCAGGCAGCACAGGGGCTGATTACGAAAGGTGGGGTGATCAGCGAAGGGCTCCTGAACATGGTGGAGATGGCCTTCCGGGCGTACGATCCCTGCATGAGCTGTGCCACTCATGCCCTGCCGGGACGAATGCCTTTGGAGGTCAGAATCCTGAATAGCGCCGGTCAACTGATCGAGCGGCTGAGTCAAGGCATAGACTGAGCCGCTTGGGGAACCACCACACAGCCCGCACCTTGCAGGGGCACGCCGCCGCCTGACTGTAGTGGCGTGCCCACTCTACGGGGTGGCGCGGAGGGGAGCCGGTGAAGACGCTCGTTCTGGGGCTGGGCAACTCCATCCTGACCGACGATGCGGTGGCCTTCGCTGTTGTCGAGGAGGTGAGAGGGCGCATCGACAGAGACGACGTGACGGTGAGCCGGGCCAGTGTAGGAGGCCTGGGGCTACTGGAACTAGTGGTCGGCTACGATAGAGTCATCATCCTCGACGCCATCCAGACCGGTCTTGCCGAACCGGGCCACATCCATCGCCTTGCCCCCGACGAGTTCCGCGGCAGTCTCCGCGCCGCTTCCAGCCACGACGTCAGTCTCACAACCGCCCTGGAGCTGGGTCGCCAATTGCGTAAGGATGTCCCCAAGGAGATAATCATTATCGCCATCGAAGCTGCAGACGTAGAGACCTTCGGAGAGGAACTAACGCCTCCCGTGGCCGCAGCGGTGCCCCAAGCGGTCGAGTTGGTGCTACAGGAACTGTGAGCAGAACCACCACGTGCTGAACCGCCGAGAGCCTGAAGGCCACGCAGAGGGCTCGATGCGCTCACCCGCCCTGACTGCTGGCAGCCTCATGCCCCGTGATCCCAAACCAAGAGCCACCCACCAGCCGGGTGGCTCTTCGCTACCACCTCGGCGCCAGGGCAATCGTGGCAGGGCATCTCCCCACATACGCTGCCGAAACCAGGCGTCCCCCGATCCCCGACAGAGCCCTCACAGTATCCTGATGCAGACCCCCAAGACGAGAACGAGGGGGGGATGCACCCCGGTCCCTCCCCTTGGGTACTGGCCGCGGCCGACGTGAGCGGTGCTGGGCTCACAGGCGTAGCTCGCCCCGGTCGATCGCCGCAGCGCAGTCCAATCCGCGGTGAACCGGTCAACTTGCCAAGCGATTGAGCCTCCCGCGAGGTACGATATCTGAGCCCAGGAGCCTGGCATGCCCAAGGCGACCTTCACAGGGCCAGCGAGTTCCAGATGCTGCAAGCAGTTCGCCACTCACGGCGCAGTGAGGTCGCCTTCGTGGCGATTTGGACCCTATTCGAACTCAACTAAGACCGGTTTTTGACTTTCGAGGTATACAATAGGGGGCGGCGTCCGGGTAATTGACGCACGAGAAGTGCGCGGAAGATTGATGGGGCCAGTTCTTTGGTCTTGAGGTGCCGCAGCGGGACTGTTGGGGAGAGCGTATAGGGTTCTGCGAGTTCCTCAAACCCATTTGTCCAATGCGATAAAGGAGGCGAGTAAGTAGGAATGAACAGAGAGATTCAGATCGATGCTTTTCCTCCGGCGAAGATGGCCAGCCGGATGGAGGAAGCAGGCGTGACAAAGGCAGCGCTCAGCGCGCCCAACATGTTTGCTCTGGCCATGCTGGCAGGGGCCTTCATCGGGGCCGGGGCCATCTTCGCCACCATCGTGTCTACGGGCCTGGCCGCCGCGGCCGTGGGTTTTGGCATCGTCAAACTGCTGACAGGCCTGGTCTTCTGTCTGGGCCTGATCGCCGTCGTGGTGGCCGGCGCCGAGCTGTTCACTGGGAACAACTTGATCATCATGGCCTTCGCCAGTGGAAGGATAAGCTTCTCCAGCCTGCTTCGCAACTGGGTGATCGTGTACGCGGGCAACTTCGTCGGCTCGACCTTGACGGCCGCGGTGATATTCGCGACCAAGCAGTACTCGATCGCCGACGGCGCCGTTGGTGCGAACGCGTTGGGAATAGCGAACGCCAAGTGCGGGCTTGATTTCGTCCAAGCCCTCGCTCTGGGAGTGATGTGCAACGCCCTGGTGTGCCTGGCCGTGTGGCTCTGCTCGTCAGCCCGTTCCACCACTGACAAGATCATGGCCATCATCTTCCCCATTACAGCCTTCGTGGCCGCGGGATTCGAACACAGTGTGGCCAACATGTACTTCATTCCCATCGGGTTGTTGGTCAAGAGCTACGCGGGCCCCGAGTTCTGGGCTGCCATTGGGAGGACAGCCGCCGACTACGCAAACTTGACCTGGGGCGCGTTCTTCGTCAAGAACCTCCTCCCCGTCACCGTCGGGAACGTCATCGGCGGCGCTGGCTTCGTGGGGCTGGCCTACTGGTTCATCTACCTGAGGCCGGAGAAGAAGGTCCTCGTCCAGGCCGGCGTGGCCCCCAGAGTGCTTGTGGTAGACGATGATCCTGACTTCGTGGAGATTGTCGGCAGAATTCTCTCCACGGAGGGCTACGATGTGCAGTCCGCAGGGGGTGGCAGCGAGGCCCTCAGGGCCATGCGAACGCAACGACCCGATCTGGTCCTGCTGGACGTGATGATGGGAGAGCCGCTGGAAGGCGTTGCCGTCTCCCGCGAGATAGCATCCAATCCCGATCTCAAAGAGGTGCCGGTGATCATGATCTCCAGCATCGACAGCAGCGCGAATGCCATCCTGCTGCCAGACGATGTGCACATTCCAGTTGACGCCTTCCTGGTCAAGCCGGTCAAGGCGGACTATCTCCTGAAGACCATCCGCCGTTTCGTAGGTTGACGTCGAACACACATCCGAGGGTTCCCTAACCAGGGAGTGCTGGCCAGCGCACGGGTCATCATGTCTCCCTTCAACTTGATGCCCAGATACCCAAGCGCCCTGGATGACATAAAGAGAGCCACCCTGTGAGAGGGTGGCTCTCTGCTACCTCCGAGAATCCAACCCCGCAGACTACTAGGATCACCCTCCCTGCCGGTACACTTTGAGAAAAGCGTCCACCACGCTCGGGTCGAACTGCTTGCCCGCTTCCCTTCTCAGATGGTCCAAGACGACACTCTCTTCCATGGCGGGACGGTATGGACGAAGCGATGTCATGGCATCGAACACGTCGGCGACGGCGATGATCCTGGCCCCCAGGGGTATCCGATCCCCGGCCAGTCCCTCAGGATACCCGCTGCCATCGTAGGCCTCATGCACATGCTTTATGTAGGCTATGATGTCCCCCAGAGGGGTGATGGGCTCCAGGATGCTCGCAGCGACGAGCGGATGCGATCTTATGTGATCCCCCTCCTCAGCGGTGAGTTTGCCTGGTTTGTTGAGGATGCTCTCTTTGGTGCCCACCTTGCCGATGTCGTGCAGCAGGGCCGCCAGGCCGATGTTCTCCACCTCCTTTTCAGGCAGTGACTGCTCCCTGGCGATGGCTATGGCATGGGCCGACACACGTCTGGAATGGCCCTCCGTGTACTCGTCTTTCGCTTGCAGCGCGAGAACGATGCTCTCTATGGCACTTATGAACAGTCGCTGCAACTCCTCATTCTTCTCTGCCAGTTCTCTGGTTCTCTCCTCCACCTTTCTTTCCAGGTCGCGCTGGTACACTTTCCGTTCGAGCAGCAGCCGGCGGTTCTCCAGAGCCCTCTGCACACTGATCAGCACCTCTTCAAAATGGAAGGGCTTGATGACATAGTCGTAGGCCCCAGCGCGCATGGCCTCTACGGCCACTTCCCTGTTGTCTACCGCAGACACCATGATCACCGCGATATCTTCGTCGTACTCCTTGATGCTCTTCAAGAGCTCGATGCCGTCCATGCCGGGCATCCTCACGTCACACAAGGCGAGGTCACAGGGGTGTTCTCGTAGCTTGCCCAGCGCCTCGGCACCGCTCTCGGCCGTGACGCAGGAATAGCCGACCTGAGACAAATACCGCGCCAGGATAGCGCTGACGAGTTGCTCGTCGTCCACTACCATGACTCTCTTGTCGCCCTGGGACTCTGGGTCGTCTGTCATGTAACACGCCCTGCAGCACTTGAAGACACCAATGTTAGCCCAATGGTACCCCAGACGTCCCGCGTTGTCAATGCCGCTTTTGACTATCCGCGCTCGCGAGAGTAGAATACGCGAGCTTGTCCCCAGGACGGGGACGACGGGGAGGTGACAGTAAGTGGAACTCTTGATCGCCATATTCGAGGCCTACGGCGCCTACTTGTGGCTGTTATTGCTCGTAGTGATGCTTCTCGCAACCCTCTGGCTGTCCGTGCTGCATCGACGAGTGGGCCAGCTGCGCCGCACCTACGCCGCGCTGCTGACCGGCGCCGACGATCAGGATCTGGGGGAACTGCTCGGCATGTATGTGGAACAGATGCAACTGGCGGCCTCCAAGGCTGAACAGTTGAGCAGAAGCTCGGACCGTATGGAGATCAAAGTCAGGAAGAGTATGCAGCGACTGGGGTTGGTACGATTCAATGCCTTTGAAGGCATAGGCGGTGAGCAAAGCTTCGCGATCGCTCTGCTTGATGAGGCAGGCGATGGTTTCGTCCTCAGTTCACTTCAGGGACGTGACGAGAGTCGTCTCTACGCCAAGCCCATCACCAAATGGGATTCCACCTACACGCTGTCCGTAGAGGAGAACCAGGCCATAGCGCGGGCCCATGAGAGCGACGTTGACAAAAAGTCGCAATTGTAGTATAGTCCTCTTGACTCTCGTCGCCTCCGAAACGCTCTCTATGGGGGCGAGCCGGCCAGAGAAGTGCGTTGCCGCTGATGTGGCCGAGAAGCAGATTCAAGGAGTAAGCCCGCAGTGACACGCAAGAGAGAGACGCGATCAGTGACGCTCATGATCGTGCCTCATTCCGAGCGCCCCCCCCTCGCTTTCAAGGTCCCTATGTGGATTGTGCCAACATCTGTAGTCTTGCTGCTGCTGCTGGTTGTGGGCCTCTTCTATCTTGCCCTCAGTAACCGCAGCCTCAGCGCCCAGCTGATGGACCTGGGCGAGCAACAAGGAGTGCACGAGGTACGAGAGCGGGAGATGCGTCTGACCATTCTCGCCCAGCAGGAGGAGGTCATAGGTCTCTCGCAGTCGGTGGAGCGATTCAGAGCAGGCATGCTGGAAGTCGATAATCTCTCGCACCAGATCCGCGAGTTGATAGGTCTGGACCATGTCGTCGTCACCTCGACAGCCCCGGTCGCTCCCACCACGCTGGGCGTCCAGGGTGGGCAGGGAGGCTCTGAGGCCGGTGATCACGGCATGTCTCTGGCCTTAGAAGCAAGTTCCGAATTGGGGGAGTTGGAACTACTACTACCCGAGAACACAGAAGAGTTGGGCCTCGTGCTCGGTGCACTAACCGCAAGGGTGGAGAGAATCGCGCCCGAGAAGCGCGATGACCCCAGCGAACTGGAACGCCAGTTGCGGCTCATCGCCGCGGCCCCACACAGTTGGCCTGTCGAGGGACATGTCACTTCTGAATTCGGCTACCGGGTTCTGCCGTCGACGGGCCGGTTGGAGTTTCATCAGGGTCTGGACCTCGGTACATGGCATGGCACTCCGGTCCTGGCCACCAAGGCGGGAGAGGTTGTGTTTGCTGGATGGCGGCCCGGGCTCGGCTGGACCGTCACGCTAGAGCATGAGATGGGCTTTGCCACGATCTACGGTCACAACTCCTGGTATCTTGTGGATCCGGGGGACAAAGTAGAGGAAGGACAGCAGATAGCGCTGTCCGGTGACTCAGGAAGGAGCACCGGCCCACATCTGCACTACGAGATGCATCTCAAGGGCGTTCCAGTGGATCCCATAATCTACCTGACCCTGGGTCAGGAGTAAGGACCTGCTTTCATGGTCCGCTCATTAGCGGACTGCTGGCTAAGGAGGGTTGAGTTTTGGCTGATGTGATAGACAGTCCTGTCAGCGACAGGATCGAAAACGTCATAGG
>DATKVP010000163.1:0-3365 GCA_035530015.1 Anaerolineae bacterium
GGGTTTCCAGGCCTCCCTTTCTCCTCCGTCGTTCCTCTTTGTCGTGCGGGGCGGCCCTGCATAGTTCGTTCCTAGGCAGGTATCACCAGAACTGCCCTGATGCTCACCATGCTGCTCCCGGTGGGTTGAAAGACCAGCATAGCCTTCCTCGCAAGCGGGTTGCTTGGGACGCATTCGCACCATCCGGCACAGCGTATTGGTCAGTGCATGTCACGTGGTGAGATAGCACTTGATCTAAGCTGATCAGATCTGGAGCTAGGCAGCCACAACAGAGGAGGAACAAGTCATGGCAAAACAGAAAGTGGCTCTCTTGCTGTTGGCAACCCTCATTGCTGCGACTGGGCTAGTGCTGCTAGGACGACCGGGGAGCAATGGTTCGAGCGGTGAGGTTGTTGCCGCTGCCATCCCGGACCCGGACGACGTGCGGGAAATCCAGGCCACCATCGTGGAAGCGTACAAGGTGAGCTATGTGGCAAGAGTAACCCACGATGTCAGCGGATTCCCATCTGTGTTTGTAGAAGACCCCGACGTACCTTTGACCCGCGAGCAGCGTGACCAACTGCGGGACTGGCTGGGCACAGTTCCCGAAGGTGCCGGATATCTTACATACGGCGTTGCGGGCTGCCACAATACCGAAAGGCTCACTAGGCTCAGTGAGGAGGCGTGGGCCAGGGCGACAGCCGCCGGCAGGGACTACATAACACCTGAGGATTATCTCACAACCGAGGAGTTGCGCGGGATAGAGGCGTCAGGTGGCCCAATACCCCCGCCACCTCCTTCGGTGAGCCAGCCAACAATGTCACCTGAGGAGGAAGCGCAGTGGAAATGGGAGAATACGCGTTTCGAGTCGGTGGTGATCAGCGGGGACAGGGCGACCGTCACCTACGATGATCATTGGTTCTTGCACGAAGACACACTGGTTCGGCGTGAGGGGAAATGGTACGTCGCTGGCAGCGAGCGGATCGGCACAAGCAGATGGTAGTGATTCTCCCTGGAAAGAAGGCCCTCCAAATGAGGAGGACCTTCTTCGCCATTTGGCATGCTACCCAACGGGCAAGGCGCCAAAGCGGCGCTCTTTCCAGTGCGGTGACCCCCTCCCATGCATCTCGTGGCGTGGCAACTGCAATGTGAGGAGCCAAGAGGATGAAGATGCAGAGGTATCTGGTAGCTGCGTGTATCGTCTCTCTGCTAATGCCTCTGGCTGCCTGCGCCAGCGGTGCAGACTTGCGCGCAACAACCACCAGAGCGATCACGTCCACCTTGGCCGCTGAGTCCTGGCGTGTGCAGGGAACTGCAAGCTATTCCTCAGATGGCGAGGCCCAGGAGACCACGTGGGAGGGGGAGTTCGCCGCACCTGACCGCTCGCGAGTGAAGATAACCACCGAGACTGGCATGTGGTGCGAGGCCACAAGGATCGGCGATCAGAGCTATGTCCGCACATCCGATATGCCCGATTCGGGTGGTGCGGCAAGCGGGGTGGCCTGCGTGATCGTGGGGAGCATGACGGAGGAGCTCGAACCTCTCGATTTGCTGGTCGATCTTGAGCGGCTCGCGGATGAGGAGGTTGACCATGTGCAGTGTCTCCACTACCGGGGCAGGATGGATATGGACACCTTGGTTCAGAGAGAACAGGCCAGGACGGGATCCCAGTTGCCCCCGGAGCTTTGGGAGCTGATGCGTCGTGGGAGTATGGAGGTTGAGCTCTGGGTTGGAAAGGATGACTACCTGATACGTCAGATGAAACGTCTTGACCATATGCCAGAATTGGAGGCTGGGACCGCAGAGGAGAAATGGATGCGGCAGAGCACGGTCCAGCGGTTCTACGACTTCAACGAGCCCATCTCCATCGAGCCGCCTCCGGCTGACTCCAGTGAAGGGTGACCTGGGTAGCGAGTAAGGCAATGCTTGTGACGCTCTCTGGAGCCGGGTCAGTGGGGCCTGTTGATCTTCGCCAGCGCGGCGGACAGGTGGTTTCCTATCCTATTGGCAGAAGTTGATGTCAATGGAGGAATACCCGCTCTGGGCACCGCCGTGGAGGAGCTCCGCCAGGTGCTTGGCCCAGCTAAGCCTAGCGAGGACCAAACCTGGGAGGTTTGAGCATGCGTAGGTTGCGATTTGTTTGAGTGTTCGTGTTGTTGGGTTCTGTGGTCATGCTGATGCCGGGAGTGAGTCTGGCCGAGCGACTACAGGGGTGGCATACTACGACTGCTTACCAGATCGCCGTCAGCCACTAGGGCCAAGGGCTGCCTCATTGGGCTGCTGTCTTCAGCGGTGACTATGGCAGAAACCAACATTACTTGGGCCCAGGTGGAGATGGGGAAACCGAATGCTGCGACGGCGGCATCGCGAACTGGGATTGGTATCCCCCTACTTGGCAGGAGCGCCTCTTACTTCCCAAGACATGGCTCTTGTGGTACGGGGGTTCACAGGATTGGCTACCCGCCAATTACCAAGCAGAGGTTTTCCACTAGTCAAATCGCCAAATCTCGCCGGAGGATACAACATGAACAAGCGAGTTCTATGGTTAGCAGCTGCGTTCCTGGTGCTATCCGTAATGATTGCCGGTTATTCTGTAGTGGCGCTGGGCAAGAGTCATGGACAACCCGAGATCCCACTGGCACGACGGGTATTGCAGAAAAGTGATTTGCCTCAGGATAGCGAGGCATACTACGCTAAGCAGTTGACGGCACATCGTTTTCCGGGTTCCCCGTCGCCCGTCAACATACCTTTGCAGGTCGAGGGACTCCTGGATGGATATGAGGCCGGCGGATGGTATCCTATCACCTTGCAGGACAGCGTCCTACAAGGCAAGCTACAACGCAAGCAAGCTGGTGCCTACGCCTTAAGTGTCGTGTACGAATACCAAGATGAGGCCCAGGCCGCGACAGCCCTTGAGCGGCAACTGGAGTGGTTCCACAAGGAAGGGAATATAGCGGTGGACGCGAACGCAGAGCAGGCGGGCTACGATGAATCTCTCGCTGCTGCCAACGGTGTGCGCGGGAGTGCGATGCAGCTCACTTATTCTCAGGAAGGTCTGACCTGGGTCAGCTACTGGTTTTTTGGCGTCGAGGGTGACACTTTGATGCTCCTGATGGTAGACGGCCTGCCCGACCCGGGAACCCACGAGGTGTTCGATATCTTAGTGGCAACAATTGTGCAGCGGTGAGAACGACAAGGCACTACAACTAAGAGGGCGAGCGCTACGTTTGCCCTCTGTGCATTCTGTAGGCACGGTCACCTTGCCGATGGCTACTTCTGTATTCGCTGTCATGGCCAGCGCGGCGATCAGGGTCCACTCCTCGGCCTTTTTGTTCGCCCACGGCCCCGACGGCTTTGAACCAACGAACATTTCGGGGCCCTGCAAT
>DATKVP010000164.1:0-2743 GCA_035530015.1 Anaerolineae bacterium
TTGGAGCTCTTGGGTGCGTTCATCAACCATCTCCTCCAGACGCCCGGAGTACTCTCTCAGGGCCTCCTCTGTGCGCTTGAGAGGGGTAATGTCAGTCGCCAGGTCGAGTATGAGGGGAGAGCCGTCGGCGCTGGTGAACGGGTACTGGTAGACCTGGTGCACACGATCCTTGGTGGGATGGGGCAATTCAAACGTCTGGGGTTCTCCTGTGTCGAAGACGCGAAACGTCGTGCACTCCTCACAGGGGTCCTGACGTCCGTGAAGGACCTCATAGCATGGTCTTCCCTCGGGATCACCGTAGAACTCACGGAAGGAGCGATTGGCGAAATGGATGGAGTAGTCTGCACCCTGGAGATAGACGATGGCTGGTAGCGCATCAAGGATGGCGTAGAATTCGTGTCTCTGTCTCTCCAGCGCAGCCTCTGCCTGTTGGCGTTGGGCGTCGGCTTCCTCCAGTTGGGCCAGGCGTCGCCGCAGTTCTGCCAACTCCTGAACCAACTGAGCCTTGGTCTTTCGCTGGTCGTGCATGCCAGGGGCCTCCATCTCTCGGCGAGTCCGATGACGGCTGGCTGCGGCGATCTGCCGCTTCAATGGGACAATTCTAGCACATTTTGCGCAGCTGTACAGGCGGAGGGCGGTGCGCTTCTGCGCCAGGGTCTGCTACTCCCAATGCTGGTATCCTGCGCCCGCTGTGAGAATAGCGCACACAGAGCAGGGCCCTAGCCGCCGAGCATGTGATCGGCGGTGTGCCGGGTGCCCTGTGGAGCAGGGTGCAGAGTGTCACGTAGCAGGTGTGCAAAGACGGCCCAGATGGTGGGAGGCCGCTTCGTCTCACCTCATTGACAGGTGGGGTATCCTGGCGAAGAGATGGAGCCGAGATCAGAGTATGCCAGCGTCAGTAAGGATCCGCTGTACCTTCTGTCGGTCGTCATCGCTCACGCTGAGCAGTGGTGAGCGAACCGGCCCCCCATAGTAGCCCAGCATGTCCAGCGCTGCCTTGAGACCAGGAATGCCGTAGACAGCGGTCACCGCAGCGTTGACGGGAAGCATTCGTCTTTGTAGTTCGGCCGCCTCGCTCCACTGCCCGGTGTTGTATAGACGCTGGATGGTGATCGATTCCTCCGGAGCCACGTTGGCGAGAGCGAGAATGCCGCCCACGGCACCGAGACTCAACCCTGCAAAGAAAAAGCCGCCCGTCCCGGCCAGGACCTGGAAACCTGGGCTGGCGAGCCGTACGATATCAGCTAGTTTGGCGATGTTGCCACTGCTGTCCTTGACCCCGATGATGTTCGGGTAGCGTGAGGCCTGGCCGACGGTGACTGCGTCCACGTCCACGTTGGTGAACTTGGGGACGTTGTAGATCATCACGGGGACGGGTGAGGTTTCAGCGACCGATTGGTAGTGGTGGAGCAGGCTGGCGCGGGTCATTTTGCCCGCATAGTAGTGAGGTGTGACCAGCAGGACGGCGTCGGCACCGGCGTCAGCCGCTTTTCTCGTCAAGGCGATGGTCTGCGCGGTGGATTCGCAGCCGGCACCCGCAATCATCAGTTTGGTGGAGGGAATGGCCGCGCGGGCGGTCTTCCAGACACCGACCTTCTCCTCCTCAGTGAGGTACACAGCCTCTCCATTGGAACCGAGGACCACGTATCCTGCCAGGTCATACTGGTTCCAGCGCTCGAGGTTTTCTGCCAGGGCTTGGTGAGCAACCTCGCCCTCCGCATCGAAGGGCGTCGGTATGGGTGGAAACACGCCTTTCAACGAGACTTCTGATTTCGTCATGTCTTTGGAGGCCTCCAGTCCTTCATGGAAAGATCTTGGCGGGATTGAGAATATGGTTGGGGTCAAATACTTCTTTGATGCGCCGCATCAAGTCTATCTGGGCCTGATCCAGCGCCAGGGGAAGATACTCGCGGCGGGCGGCGCCGATCCCGTGCTCGGCGGTGATCGTGCCACCCAGAGACAGGGTGAGGTGATAGATCTCTTCGCGTGCGGATCGGACCAATTCCGGCCACTGTTCGTTGGGGATGGCATCTTGGAGAACGTTGACGTGTACGTTGCCATCTCCCGCATGTCCGAAGCACACGATGCGAGCCGAGTGGCGTGTGGCGGTGTCCTTGATGCCCTCGAGCAGGGAAGGTAGGCTAGCCCGGGGCACGACCACGTCCTCCATGTGGTTGATGGGGCTTTCGTTGTTGAGGGCATCGATAATCATACGGCGTGCTTCCCAGAGCCGTTCCCGTGTGCGTTGGTCCTTGGCTACCAAGACGTCGCGGGCGCCGTGCCTCAGGCACAATTCACCGACCAGTTCCATGTCCGCTTCCACCGCATCCTGGCGGTTGCCGTCGAGTTGGATCAGCAGCTGGGCTTCGGCATCGTCATGGGGCACCTCCTTCTGGAGGAGCCGCTCTACGGCCAGGATGCTGTCGCGCTCCATGAACTCGATGGTGGTGGGCACGATGCGGTGAGCGATGATGTCGGACACTGTGTCGGCGGCGGCCTGAAAATCGTCGTAAGGGACCAGCAAGTCCACCTGTACCTTGGGCAAAGGAAGCAACCGCAGGATGATCTTGGTCACCACCGCCAGCGTGCCCTCAGAGCCGATCAGCAATTGAATGAGACTGTAGCCGGTGACGTTCTTGACGAGCTTGCCTCCGCACTCGATGATCTGACCTGAGGGCAGCACCGCCTCCAGGCCGCACACGTAGTCTTTGGTGACTCCGTACTTGACGGCCCGGGGCCCGCC
>DATKVP010000165.1:0-6451 GCA_035530015.1 Anaerolineae bacterium
TCCAGCCACTCTTCTTCTCGAGTGTTCTCCCTTCCACCCCTGTGGCGGCCAGCTGAGGCATTATCACCTGGCGATGGTCTACCCGCTCCTCGATTCCGCTGGTCTTGAGGGCTGACAGCACATCGTGGTTGGTCAGCAACCCACCAGTGGCTGAGCACCACACGTTGATGCCCCTGCTGTTCACCACCAGAAGATAGGCGTCCACGCCCCTCAACGACCTGCGCACCCGCTCCACTGTAAGCCGAAAGTTGCCAGTCACAAGGACAGGAGAATTCCTGCCCGGATGCCCGATCTCCATCAATCCGGCCTTCCCTGGCCAGGGTACCAGCCTGAGCAGCGTACCCACGACGCTCACCACCACATATCTCAAGAAGCTCACCTTCCAACCTCCGTTGGTTTCCTGGCCACCAAGCCCATGAGGCTCTCCAAGTTCGTCAAGGCGACCGATTCCACAACGAAGCCCGCCTGCCGCACTCTCTGGGGCAGATCCTCAATCGCATGAGTCGTGGTCTGGGTCCACAAGTAAGCGACAATAGCGAGAGGTATCCTGAGCGAGGCATTGAGCAACCGCCTGGGGAGGCTCTCAGGCACCACTTCATCGGCCAGGAGCAGCAGACCACCGGGCTTGAGAACCCTCTGCGCCTGCTGCAAGGCATAGCTCACTTCATCCCCCGTGAGCTCAGATAAACAGAGGCCACTCATCACCACATCGTAGGAGTCCGCTTGCTCACCGTCCAGCTCGACGACGCCCATCTCGCAGAAGTCAATGCTATCAGCCAAACCTGCGGCCTGTGCCCTTTGGCGGGCGATCTCCAGCATCTGAGGATTGACGTCGATCCCCTTAACCCGGGCGCCCCTGGAGGCGGCCCTCAGCGTCAGCGCCCCCGTGCCGCACCCCAGCTCGAGGATTCGCCATCCTTCCTCGACGTGGGAGGCCAAGCGATCATAGGCGCGGTCCAGCCTCCCCAACGTGAGGATACCCAAGCCTCGGTCGTATCTGCTCGGCGCGGATTCCAGTATACGCATCAATACATACGTACTCACCGCACACCCCCCGATCAGGATCGCGGCAGCGCTTGAAGGGAACGGTGCCGTCCACCGAGACCCCAAAGCAAAAGGCGGGAAGGGATTCTCCTTCCCGCCTGCACTGTCTTAGTTTCGTTCAGCTACGACCTTCCACCCGCCAGCGAAGGCCCGCGTAGCTCGCCAGCCCCGCCATGACCAAAGAAAAAGAGACCACTGAGGCTACCGCAGCCAGCCGTTTCCTCTTCGTCTCTCGCCTCCTGGACACAGCCCTCTCGGTCTACGCCCTCCACCGCGTGCCGAAGCTGAACCTCGAACGCCACAACTACTCAGTCTTCGATACACCTGGAAGCAACTCTCCACAAAAGCATTATGGCACAGTGCACACTAAAAGTCAAGGGCTTGCTGGGCGAAGGATAGCCGCCCGACGCCACCACCACCCTGCACAGGAGACTGGCGACACGACTCCCTGGCGGGCACGCCCCTATCCCAAATGCAGGGTCAGAAGCATGGAGAGCGAAGAACGAACTATCCTCGCAGACCCGCTAGGCAAACACGCCGAAGGTTGGCGGCTCCAGCCTCTTGCCTATCTCTCTGGCCACTCCGACCATCATCTCCGGGGTCTTGAGAGCCTTCTCCTGCGTGAAGCGGTAGGAGGGCCCCACCACTCCGATGGCTGCCACCACCTCTTTACCGGAGTTCCAGATGGGAACCGCGACAGCGTTGACGCCTTCCTCTTGCTCTTCCCAACTCGTGGCATAGCCCCGCTCGCGCACCGCCGCTATTTGAGCACGCAGCTGATCGGCGTCGGTGATGGTGTTATTCGTGTGGCGTCCCAACCCCTCCTCCAAATACGACTCCACCTCGTCGCGCCTCATGTAAGCCAGGAAGATCTTGCCTGTGGAGGTGGAGTACAAGGAGCCGCTTCCGAGCCAACCCACGGACTGTACGAGATGGGGGGCGGGCACCTGGAGCACGTTGAGGACTCGGTCTCCGTCTTTGATAGCTAGGTAAGTGATCTCCTCTACAGCATCGGCCAGGTAGTGCAAGTAGGGAAGTGCGACCTGAGGAAGCCCGCGGCTATTAAGCACCGCGTATCCGAACTCGATCAGTCGAACCCCCATCCTGTACTTGCGGGTCCGAGGGTCACGCTCCACCAGTCCACCGCGCTTCAAAGAAACGAGAAGGCGATGAACCGTACTCTTGTGAAGGCCCAGCTCGTTGCTCAGATCGGTTACACCCCTGTACCCCCCCGCGTCGCTGAGGGCATCCAGAATAGCTACAGCTCTGTCAACAGACTGCACCGGCATGTTTGATAATCACCTCCATATCCAGCATCATGTCTCCCCAATTATAACAGCCTCCCTGTCATTGTCAAGCACAGGCCCGGCATTAGCCCAGTGTCTTGACATTCTTGCCTGCCTGGCTTATACTGCTCCGTACCGCGGTCTTCAGAGGCCGTTCCTCCTCGCACACCGGACGCAATAGGGAGCATCGAGGGTGACCGTCGTCACCGAAGCAGGGAGAGATGAACCATGCCGCGCAAGAGCTTCGATCAGGAACTGACACGCCTCCAGCGTGAGGTTCTCAGTCTAAGTCAAACAGTCGAGACGGCGCTCATCCAGGCTGTGCAGGCCCTCATGAATCAGGATGGGCAGACCTCGAACACCCTGATCGCCGCCGACCGTGTCATCAACGAGAGGCGATTCGCCATCGAGAGCGACGCTCTGACCCTCATCGCCACCCAGCAGCCCCTGGCGGGCGACCTGCGCACGATCTTCACCACGGTCGAGATCGCAAGCGAACTGGAACGTATTGCAGACTACGCCAAGGGCATCGCCAAGGTCAACCTGATGATCGATGAGCAGCCCCTGCTGGAACCTTGCGCGCACTTCCCCGAGGTGGCCGCCAAGGTGCGGGACATGCTGCACGACGCCATCCTGGCCTTCCTCAACAGGGACGCGGCCCTGGCCCGGTCTATGCCCGAGCGGGAGCGTGAGGTGGATGCGCTCCACAATCAGGTGCACCGAGAGTTGCTGGCCCTGATCGTCAAAGACCCCAGCACGAGTGATCGTGCTACCTGTCTGTTCTGGGTGGTCCATAACCTGGAGCGGGCCGCTGATCGCGTGCTCAACATCTGCGAGCGAGTGGTCTTCAACGTCACGGGCGAAATGGTGGAGATGGACGTGGAAGAGGGCGAGACTGTCGGGCTAGAGGGCCTATCCTGAAACCGTCAGCTCAGGGAGGCTGGCATGGCCTCCCCCCCAGGCCTCTCGGCGTTCGTCTCTTCGCCAACGCAGCCCCGCACCCAGCCCCACCAACCCGCCCACCAGCACTACCATGGCGCCGCGTTCTGCCACAGACTCCTGGGATCCGACGAGCGGCCGATCAGTGATCAGTAGCCCGGTCTGGGAAAGCCTCGGGCGGGCACCATGATCGACGTTTTGACAGCGCCAGGCATCTACGCTATACTTCGCGCGTGTTAGTTGAAATCGCCCCACACATCTTCCTCCTACGCGGGGAGAATCAAGGACAGTTCCCCTTTTCGCACTCCATCCTCATCCGAGACGAAGTCACCGCGCTCATCGACACTGGGTGCGGCATTGAGCGCCTCACGCGCATCAAGGAAGAGTACGCACCCGGTCTGGTGATCAACTCCCACGCCCACCCTGACCACATCCCCGGCAACTGGCTTTTTCCCAACGTTCCCCTGCTGGTTCCCCGCCAGAGCTTTGAGTACACCGGACGGATAGACCTGATATCCGAACGGTTCACCGAGTCCAAAGAGCTGGCGCGGCAATGGAGGGAGTACGTGAGAGAAGAGACGGGCTTTCGGGACGCGCTCCCCACCGATCAGTATGACGAGGGACACCGCTTTCGCTTTGGCTCTGTCGAATTGGTGACCCTATATTGCCCCGGGCACACGTGCGATTCCTACTGCTTTCTGGAACCGCACCACGGTATCGCCTTCACCTTCGATATGGATCTCTCCCCGTTCGGCCCCTGGTACGGGCACCCCGACTCACGGATAGACGACTTCGAGGCGTCGTTGAAGCGGGTACGCGCCGTGAAGCCTCACGTGCTGGTATCCTCACACATGGGTATTATCACTGAGGATATCGACGCCAGGCTGGAGGCCTACGGGGACGTAATCGCTCAGCGAGAAGGGCGCATCCTCGACTTCCTCTCGGAGGAGCGAACCCTGGAGGAGATGGTGTCGCAGCCCCTGATCTACAGCAGCTATCCCTTCGCCGCCGAGCTACTCCGTCGTTGGGAGGAGAACATGCTCCGCAAGCATCTCAGCCGTCTCGTTCAAAGGGGCTTGGTGGAAGAGACGGAGAAGGGGTACGTCCGTTCTGCCGCACGCTCTCGCGTTTAGCCCGGCCGGGACCGTCAGGGTCTGCTAGCCAGGCCCCCCGCTATCTCCCCTCCGTCGATCACGAAGTACTGCCCAGTGATGAAGCCAGCCTCGTCCGAGGCGAGAAAGGCAAACAGGGCAGCCACCTCTTCCGGTCGCCCCAGCCTCCTCAGGGGGATCCTGCCGGCGTACTCCCGCTGCATCTTTTCGGTGTACTCCGCCTCCTGCATCGGGGTGAGGATGAACCCCGGGCACACGGCATTGACGCGGACTGTGGGAGCCAGCTCCAGGGCCATAGAACGGGTCAACTCCACAACTCCCGCCTTGGAGGCGTTGTAGTCGGCGTAGAAGGGGTAGCCCATCAAGGCGTTAGTCGAGCCCATGTTGAGGATAACGCCGCCCTCCCCCACCAGCATCCTGCGCGCCGCCTCCTGCGCCACGAAGAACACACCGTCGAGATTGACCCCCAGCACATCACGCCATTCTTGAGCGGTAATGTCCACGAAGCGGTGGCGGATGCTGATCCCGGCGTTGTTGACCAGTACGTCAACACCGCCGAGCGCGTCGTCAAGCTCTACGAACGCCCGGCCAACGTCGTCCGCCTGGGAGACGTCGGCGCAGAAACAGTGGCTCAGCCCCGGCAACTTCTTCCTGATCTCCACGAGGGCCTGCTCGTCACGATCCAGCACGGCGACGAGAGAGCGCTCTTCGAGAAACCGGGCCGCCGTGGCCATGCCGATACCCCTTGCGCCTCCCGTGATGAGCACCCGCTTGTGCGCCAGTCCTCGCATTCTCTCCTCCTCAACCCGCCAACCCACCGCCATCCACGACCAGCGCCGTGCCGGTTACATACGACGAGGCGTCGCTGGCCAGATACAGCACCGCCTGCGCTATGTCCTCTGGGGTACCCACGCGGTGCAGTGGCCGGTCTGCCGCCTCCTTCAGAAAGGGGTCGACCGCTTGCCCCAGCTGGCGGGCCTCATCCCTGAGCAGCGGGGTGTCCGTGTCCCCGGGGCAGATGCAATTGACGCGGATGTTCTGTGGCCCGTGGTCGATGGCCATAGCCTTGGTGAGCAGGACCACCGCCCCCTTGGAGGCACAGTATGCTGCTGCCCTGGGCCCACCCACCAGCCCCCAGCCCGACGATGTGTTGACAATCACCCCCCCACCCCCCTGGGCCATCACGGGGATGGCGTGCTTGGAGAGCAGGAAGATGGACCTCACATTCACCGCCATCACCCGATCCCAATCCTCCTCCGCCAGCTCCACCACGCTCGCCCGCCTGATGATGCCCGCGTTGTTGAAGAGGATGTCGAGGCCACCCCAGGTGCTGACCGTTTGCTCCACAGCGTCACGGCAGTGCGACGCCTCTGTGACATCGGCGCGCACGAAGAGGGCACGGCCGCCCTCCTCCTGTATCGCCCGAGCCACCGCCTGCCCACCTTCCTCATCCAGGTCCACAACGCAGACAGCGGCACCCTCGCGGGCGAAGAGCAAGGCCGTCGCCTTCCCAATGCCCGAGGCCCCGCCGGTGATGAGGGCTCTCTTGCCCCCCAGTCTGTCCATAGCCACCTCCATGTCTAGCCCCCCGATCACAGCCTACGGCTGCGTGCGCACGCGCACTGGCCAACGCCTCGCAGCATCAGAACACCGACGTGTGCAATAGCAGCGCAGTGAGCGAGAGTCCATCCTTCACTACCCCGTCCCCGAGCATCTCTGAGATCTCCGCCCTTGACGCCCAGCGAAGCTCCTGTACTTCGTTTCTATCGAACTCGCCCGCCTTGGGACCAGCCTGACAGCGCACGATGTGGAACACCTTATTGGAGATGCCATTCATGGGATAGTAGGTGTAGACCAACTCGTGGCCCGACGTCTCGTAGCCTGTCTCTTCCCGGGCCTCCCTCTCCGCGGCCTGCAAGACGGTCTCGTCCTGCTCCATCCTGCCGGCAGGGACTCCCCATTCGATGCTGTCGGTGGTGTACCGGTAGACGTGCACCAGTAGCACCTGTCCTTGGTCGTTCTCCACCAGCGCCGCGACCGCTGGCCAGTCGAACTCCAGCACGTGATGCT
>DATKVP010000166.1:0-14255 GCA_035530015.1 Anaerolineae bacterium
GACTCCTTTGCCGGTAACTGACGATTGTCGGTCACGTAGAAGCCTGATCCTTTGAAGATGATACCCACCGGTTGAATCACGCGGCGGACCGGTCCCGAGCATTCTGGGCACGTCCTGATCGGCTCATCCGAGAAATGCTGCATGAGTTCGAATCTGCGCCTGCATGCCTCACACTCATACTCATAAATGGGCATATGTCTAGTCAAACCTCCAGATAAATGGGCATATGTCTAATCACGCTTTCTGCTGTGACACTCCTGGCCGGTCCGTTCGCCTGTCGAAGAGGTAGTTGCTTCCCTCGATGCCCTTCACGTATGACAACACCTCGGCCGCTATCTGGGCAATCTGACGGGGATGGACAAGGTTCCTCTTCTGATTCGTCACCACGGCAGCGGACACGCTCAAGAGTGGGAATGCTAGCTCGTTGCCCTGCCTGTCTGTGCTCACGAAGTAGCCTCGGGCCCGGTCGTGATCGTCGTGGTGAGAAATGATCTGTTCGTCGAAGATCGCCGTCACGTCTTTGCAGATGGCCTCCGCCCTGTCGGGAGTGGTGATGACCACGAAGTCGTCCCCTCCCTCGTGTCCGACGAAGTCATCGTCGTTGCCTTGCTCCAGCACCGCTGTGACTATGATCTCGCTGAGCATCTTCAGGACCAGGTCTCCTGCCACGAACCCATAAAGGCTGTTGTATGGCTTGAAGTGATCCAGATCGAAGTAGCATACGGCGAAGGGCAGGTCAGCGGCCAATCTTTCCAGAAGTGCAGTCTCCACAGCCGGGTTGCCCGGGAGCCGGGTGAGCGGGCTCGTCTGTATGTCACGTTCAGTGCGCTGCAGGTGAGTAGTCACGCGAGCGACTAGCTCCTCAGGATCGAAGGGCCTGGTTACGTAGTCGTCCGCCCCCATTTGCATGCCCTCGATCCTGTCGGACGTCTTGTTGAGGGAGGTCAGCACGATAATTGGTATTGTGGACGTCAGGAAGCCCCGCCTCAGGTGGCGGCAGAACTCGAATCCGTTCATCCCGGCCGTCCTGATGTCAAGGACCACGAGATCCGGCCTGTCCTGTCTCGCCATACGCAGGCCTTCCGAGCCGTTGGGCGCAGAAACTACCCCCAGGCCTCTCGACTCCAGGGTCTCTGCGACAAGTTGGCGCACCTGGGGATCCTCGTCGACCACCAGTATCTTGGCTGAGCGCGAAGTCATGGATACCCCCGTCCAATCATTCTACGGGATTTCCATACGCCTAGCAAGTCTTGACAAACGCCCCTGGGCCATGCATAATGGCTGGTCGCGGAGATTCACTCGCTCCGTGGGCCCCCAGCGAGTGGCGCTGAAGGCGATTAGGGCGGCGTTCGATGGCGGAGTCGCTGCTCTGGAGATATGCGCCTGTGTCTATAGGTGAGGTAATGCTCCTGGGCGATACAGGGTGTCCAGGGACTTGATAGGGAGGTACGTGAATGAAGTCATTCGAGTTCAATGTCCAGAGGTTCCTGCTCGGGCGCCTGGAGAGGGGGGACGACGTCCTTGATGGGTTGACGGACTTCTGCAGGTGCAACGGGGTGGATGTGGGCCACATCGAGGGGCTCGGTGCCATCGAGCGCGGAGGGGTTGGCTACTATGACCACGAAGGTCGGGTCTATCACGAGATACGCTTTGATGAGGGGATGGAGATCGCCTCACTCGTGGGCAACATCTCGCGCAAGGACGGCGAGATCTTCCTTCATTGTCACGTCACACTGTCCGACAGCGAGGGGCGCTGCTTTGGCGGGCATCTGTTGGATGGAAATGTGGCCGTCGCCTGTGAGTTCACAGTTGCGGTCCTCGAGGGCGCGGCGCCAGAGCGGACCCATAACGAGGACACTGGCCTAGCGCTGTGGTGAGACCAGGATGTCCCGCGATGGGTGACGTGTCCGGCCCTCCCTCCCGCCCCGCGATAGTGGGCGCGCGATCCCCAGCGCTGTGCACGGAGCGTCGGGTTCCCGGATGGCTAGACACGCCGAGGTGCGGTGCCCTACGAGAAGAGAGCTAGCCCTTGGCTGAGGAGTGGCACGCTCAACAGAGCCAGTGCCAGGCCGACCAGCGTCAGCGAGGCACGGGTTAATCCTTGCCAGCGGGTCGTAGTCCGTATGTGAAGCGTCATGGCGATAATCAGGCATAGGACGAGCAGGCAGACTCCCGCCGGGCGCCACGACCAGTAGTTGCCCCAGGCCAGGTATGTCCAGAAGGCGTACGCGAAGATGGAGCTGGTCAGGCTCGGGAGAGCGATGGCCAGAGCTCTCCGCGAGAGTAGCTCGCTTGCCCTGAGGGTCGCTCTGATCGTCGAAGGCGCGCCACGGTGGCGTATCGCTGTCCCCAGATAGGCAATCGCGCCCCCGGCGGCGCAGACGTACGCGCCGGTAGCCAGGAGGGCGCCCAGCACATGGAGAAGATACCAGGGGCTTTGGACAAAGGGAGAGAACGCCAGGTCTGTCTGAGGTGGGGCTGGACCCAGGACCAGGGCGTAGGAGTGGATGAGGAACGCCAGGGTCACCACCATGGCACCCGCTGCAGTGGATGCCGCGGTCCTCTCAAGCAGAAAGCATAGCGGCACGGTGACCCATATCACCAGCATCGTGGCCAACCAGGGGTATGCCATGGAGAGAGGTCCCGACCTCACGACTGCCCAGATCACGGCTGAGCTCTGGAGAGTGGCAAAGAGGATCAGCATAGGGTGGGATGCTCTGTCTGGTGCCCGTTCGGGCCGATGCAGTCCCCACCACCGGATGAGAACGAAGGCGAACAATGCGAGATTGGCGCCGAGGGGGAGGATGCTCTCAGGTGCCACGTAGAGTCTCCCTTATCTCTGCTGCCAGGGCGCGGAACTCGCTCGTCCTCATCCCTTCGTGCTCCTCGCATGGATCGAGCAGCCGCACCTCGACCACGCCGTCCTGGCTCCTGAGGGCAGTCCAGACATGTTGTGGACGGAAGAAGATGGTGATAGTGGTGCTGGCCAAGAGTACGACGGCGCCCACGATCATCAGGGCGATGGTGGGATCGCTGGTGAACCCTAGCACCGCATACTGCCCCCAGTCGATGGTGTATGAGTCGCCTTCGATCTCCAGTGTTCCAGAACCGCTCAGATTGTCACTGAACACAAGTGCGCTTGTGCCCCCGTGATACGCCTGCACGAGGAGACTGGGAGAGGCGCGCATCTCGGCGACCGTCTCAGGTTGAAACACCACTCGCAGCAATAGGTTCCGATCGGGGATTGACAGGTATCCCTCGGTCTCTTCTTCGCTCAGTAGCAGGGTGGCTTCTTCAATAACAGTCCCAGCCGGTGCCAGGGTTTGCATGTGGAGCGCAGTGCCCTGGGTATCGGCAGCCTTGATTGTGATGAGCGGGCCGTGGGCAAACTGGTGCAGGGACATCCAGTTGTGCCACAAGGGCCTGGCTGGCGACACACGACCACTGGCCACCTCACTGCCGTTTTCAAGCACGGTCACGTCCGCCTCGTAGGATGCGGCCTCACCGTTGGGATAGAGCTCTGCCTGGAAGCGATCCAGGCGGATGGTCAGGGACGGGGCGTGTTGAAGTCGGTGTTCCTGACCAGGCGCCAGGGCTATGTCCGGCTCTCTGTGAGCCAGCCGTGGAACGAGGATCACGCTCACGACGATGACGATCATGGCAAAGTTCGCAAGCACGGTGATCCACTCAGTGAAGGCGAGGCGTTCGGCCGTGAGGTAGCAATCTGCGCTGCCCTCCTGAATAGAGACCATGTATCGGCGGTCTTCCAGGAGTTCTGCCAGCTTTGCCAGCGTAGAATCCTGCCCCCCCGCCAAGCGGAAGCGCTGAGCCTGAGGTACCACGGTGAAAGAGAGCACGAGGTCTTGGAGGGTCGGGCGAAGTCTCCGACGGGCTGCTTCGAGACGGTCAAGAGTGCAGAGCACAAGGTTGACTATCAGCAGTGCCAGGGGAATGGTGAACCAGAACGACTCACGTACGGAGAAGAGCCCCAGATTGATGAGTGGATCAGCCCACTGCAGGTAGCGAGCCTGGATGTCTGCACGCCAGTGCGCATACTCGGCAGGATCGAGCGACAGGCCGGGTGATCTCTGAGGAAGGATTGCACCGCATAAGAGTGCGAGTAGGAGCACAAATAGTATTGCCAGGGTAGCCCTGCGGGAACCGAGAGTGCGCCAGCATAGGTCCAAGATGTCCATTCGCAAGAGCACCGCTTTCGAGGCATTTGCCGCAGCGGATTGCAGAGTCCAGAGATGGTGATCTGCGAGGGCGACCGCCAAATCATACTATGGCGTTGGTGCCTTGTCAAACTCTGACGGTGAAAGATGGAGGGACAAGAAAGCTGGGGTCGGCCGCGCGACATCCTCCAACTGCTCAGCGCCGACGCCTCGCTCGTTCGGCACGGACTGCGGTCTACCGTTCGAGTGTCTCAGGGCGCGGCTCCCGGCCGCTGCCGTAGGTGGCGATATCCGCCAGGCTGGTGGAAGGGGCAGAGAAGGTGCTCTGGAGTAGCTGACCGGGGGTGCGAGAACGGGGACCGACTCGTGCTCTGGTCAAGCGCACGCTCCTGGCGGCTCGGACTCGGCTGGACCACACTTCAGTCTGGGGCTAGATGACCAACTGCTCGTAGAGCCTCTCGAGGCTCAGTTCGGGGAATACCGTGTGAGTGCTGGTCAGCGTGAGGGAAGCGGCAGAGACTCCCAATCGTACGGCTTCACTCACCGAGAAGCCGTTCACGAGGCCAAAGACCACAGCTCCTGTCAGGGCATCTCCGCCTCCTGTGGGGTCCTCCACCTCTATGCTGATGGCCGGTACGCGACCGCTCTCCTCGGACGTAGCGTAGGCCAAGCCCTTTTCTGCCAGAGTAATGACGGCGGTCTCGACACCCATGGAGACCAATTGCTGTGCCGCTGCGGTTGCCCAGAGACTATCAGCAGAGCGATGGCCACAGAGGGCCTCAGCTTCGTCCTCGTTGGGGACGACCATGAAGAGCTTGGAGAGGTATGGACTGATACGTGGCGCTAGAGCCACGGAGACAGGATCCACGCACACAGGGACGTCCCATTTGTTGGCGTAGGCGATGGTCGACTTGATCGCAGCAGGGCTGAGATTGGCGTCCAGCACCAGCATCCTGGCCTCTTTGATCCACTTCCGATGCGCGTAGATGTGCTTGGGGGTAACCAGTTCCATGATGTGCATGTCGTCAATGGAGAGAACCGGATGTCCGTTCTCGTTGACGACTGCCAGGTAGGTTGCCGAGGGGAATGCGGAGGAGACTATCACACCGCTGACATCGACGCCGCCTGCCCTGGTCGTGTCCAGAATGTACTTGCCTGCTGAGTCATCACCGACAGCGGACAACAGGGCGGTGGGGACCCCGAGTCGCGCCAGGTTCTCTGCCACATTGCGGCCTACGCCGCCAGGGCTGACCCTGATGTACCCCGGGTTCGAGGTGCCTCCCACAAGTGGGGTCTTGGGGCGCCCCTTCGTATCCAGGCTCGCTGCACCGATCACCACAACGATGGGTTGACTCATCCTCATCTCTCCCTTGCAGAGAGGTTCACTCACACTTTGCGAGGGGTGCGATGCCTCTCAGCTCTGTGTAGCACAAGCTCTGTCCCCCAAGATCACGACCTTGACCCTTGTCAACGGGTTCAAGGCGAACTGCCTCATCGCGACCGACCGCCTACTCGGTCCGCGACATCGCCTTGCCCTTCGGCTCGACTTTCCGGAGCAGGAAACTACGGCGGAGAGCGACCAGGCGCTTTATGTTGCCTGGAAGCCTGCGCTCAAGTGATCGATCAGCGGATACCGAAAGACTGGACGAAAACGGCAGAATGATGGTCGAGTTCTCTCGGACGATGTTGAGGCCGCTCGACCTGAATAGGGCTAGAAGCTTGCTGCGCCTGGGAAATCTGTGGGGCCCTTCACTGTGGTGGACGTTCAGAATCGCCGAGATCCAGTGAGCGGGTTCCCAGAGCAGATTGGGACAGGTGAGAATCATCCATTGGCCAGGCTTCAACACGCGAGACAGTTCATGTATGAAGGAGGCTCGCTCCCAGATGTGCTCGATGGTCTCGTAGCTGAGTACAAGGTCGAACGTGTCATCGCCAAAGGGGAGTGGAAAACGGTCGATCAGCTGGGCGTCGAAGTCCACTCCAGCGGCCGACAGCCTCGAGGAGGCAGCGGACAGCATCCGCGCCGAGAAATCGACGATGTAGACCTGGCGCACGAATCCGTGCTCTGCCCAGAAGGCGCTTCCATGCCCCGTTCGAGTTTGGATATCGAGGGTGATGTTGTTCCGGCTGATAAGATCCCGCGCCAGCCGAAAAGAGTCGGTGAACCGGCGGGCATAGGAGTAGGTCTCCCGATTGACAGCATCGTAATCCGCTACCGAGTCCCAGAACTGTCCGACGTCCTGCAGAGACCAGCTACGCTGCGTCAGGTAGCGCCATTCCTGGACCGCACGATGTGGTGATCCCCTGAGTGAGATACCGTGACTTTGGCTCACTGCGGGCAACCCTCTGGATTCTACTCGACCGAGTCAAGGCATCTAAAGCAATGCTGGCAGGGTGTGGCTGCCAACTGCCCAGGGATCCGCGCAGCACTGCTCTGAAGGTATGGGTCTGCTGAGATCACGCGCACAACGAAGCAGGAGCGCGGCAATGTCAAGTCGGCCTCAACACGACCTTCAGTCCCTTGTAGGTTCTTCGCTCCCCAGGGTCCTTTACCAACTGCCCCTCCTTGGGCAGATTCTAGCCGCATGCTGAGTGGGGGTCAAATGACGACCAAGTCTTCCTCGGTCACACCTTCCGTGGTGATCCGGAAGGCACTGACTTGTGCCTCGGCCGGGTCGGCCAGAGAGATCAGGATGTAGGAAACCTCTGGATAGTAGGCTTGCTCTACGTCCCTGTCAGAGGGAACTGCAGGTGAGGAGGGATGCGAATGGTAGATGCCAATGAGTTCCAGTCCTCTGTCCTCGATGTCCTTGAATACCCGGAGCTGCTGGTCGGGATCAAGCCTGTAGGACGTTGGGCTGCGGTCCGCATTCCGGGTTCTGTAGATCCTCAGCACACGGCCGCTCTTACCAGCGAGGATTCCACACGCTTCCCGAGGTGCTTCGTCCCGCGCGTAAGAGATCATCTCAGAAAGATGCTTTCTCTCGATCTGCATGGCGACCTTGTCGAGTCTGGTTCTTCTCCGGCGTCAGATTCCCTGCCAACACTCCGAGCTTTGCTCCTGACCTGGCAGCCAGGTGTGTCTAGCGGATCTATTGCCGGTCGTCCAAAGGAGCCTGGGGTAGAGAGGCGGGTGTGAACGCTGCTGGCAGCAAATCTCCGACAGTGAGCACCTGCCGTCCGACCTCCAGGTCTGCAATGACGACTCTGGTGTCCAGACCGAACTCAGCCAACACCTGACGGCAGGCGCCGCAGGGAGATGCCATGGAGTCGCTGACCACGGCCAGCATCTCGAAGTCGTGCTCCCCTTCGCATACGGCCTTGAACACGGCGACTCGCTCTGCACAAATACTGAGACCGTATGAGGCGTTCTCCACGTTGCAGCCGGTGTATACGCGCCCTGACGCTGTGCGGAGCGCCGCACCCACGGGGAAGCGAGAGTATGGTGCGTAGGCGTTGGCGCGTGCCTTCGTACCCAGAGCGATCAACTCCTCAAACGGGTCGGGGCTATCCATCTTTGACGACTCTCACTTTCTTGATGCGGCGTCCAAGCAGGGACAACACGGTAATCCGCACTCCATCGAGCTCGACCTCATCGCCGACCTTGGGGACGCCTCCTAGCGAGGAATAGATGAGCCCTCCCAGGGTGTCACTGTCCTCGGTGGGTAGGTCTGTGTCCAACAGGCTGTTCACGTCGTCAAGATCGATTCGTGCATTGAATATGGCCTCTTGGTCGCTCACCATCTCGCAGAAAGGTTCCACCGTGTCGTACTCATCCTCGATTTCGCCCACGATTTCCTCAAGAGCATCCTCCACGGTCACCAATCCGGCGATGCCACCGTACTCGTCGACAACGATAGCGAGCTGGATGCGCTCACGCTGTAGCTCCCTCAGAACCTCACCCACCTTGTTCGTCTCCGGGACAAAATGAGCAGGGCGCAGAAGGTCGCGTAGTCCTTGCTGCGAACTGCCGTTGTCTTTCAGGTTAGCCAAGAGGTCCTTGGCGTTCAGGATGCCCAGGATGTTCTCTATGGTACCTTCATATACGGGGATACGAGAATAGCCGGTCTCCACGATGACATCAAGGGCCTCTTCTATCGAAGCATCCGCTTCCAGCGCCACCATGTCGATGCGTGGCACCATGATCTCGCGGGCGAGAGTAGCATCGAAATCGCAGACGCTGGCTATCATTTCCCGCTCATTTTCTTCTATGTAGCCTTCTTCTTCGCCGGCATCAATGAACAGGCGTAGCTCCTCCTCCATCTCAGCAGCGTCTTTGGGAGGCTCGTCGCCCTCGGAGTCACCCACAAGGGCGTTGGTGATCCGTCGAAACGAGCGCACAACAGGGTACAGCAGCAGACTCAGCCATCGGATGGGAATGGCTAACAGCAGAACTGCTTTCTCCGCATCCCGCATGGCCCAGGTGCGGGGAAGAAGCCGGCAGAGAAACAGAACGAGGAGCGTGAGAGAAAAGATCGCGACCACGACGCCCCATTGAGGCGCATAGCTGAGGCTCAAGACCGTGGTCAGGCAAGCGGCAACTATCAGGGCCGCATTCTTGAGGATCAGCAGGGCAGAGAGGTGCCACTCTTCGCGCTCAAGAATGGCGTTGGCGCGATCCGCCCCTCTGATTTCCTCTCCGGCCATCCTCTTCACGCGGAAGGGATTGGCCAACGTGAGCGCTGCCTCCGCGGCGGAAGCGAAAGCGGTAAGAAGCAGCGACAGGCCGATTAACGACAGTGCTATGGAACTCTCGGCGTCCAGTTGCGAACCTCCTTTCAGAAAGCTATGACTTGCTGCCTGTTCTCTCGCGGAGCACCTTCATCTTCTGTTCCTTTGCCTCCGCCGAGAGCTCGATTTCGTTTTCTGTGACGGTATAGGGAGCCGGGCCCATGATGATCCGATCTGGGGGAAGATCGTCACGCAGCATTACTCCCGGGCCCACAATGCTGTGGGGGCCCACCTTTGTCCCTGGCATAAGGGTTGCATTGCAGCCGGTCTTGCAGTCTGGCCCCATGATCACCCCTAGCTTGTCGGTACCCGAGGAGATCTCCTCTCCCTTGACGTTGACCGGGACCTCACTCTCATCAAACCGGTAGTTGGCGGTGATGGTACCGGCTCCCAGAGAGCAGTTGTCTGAGATGATCGAGTCACCCGCATAGGACATGTGGATCCAGCAGTTCCTCCCTATCAGAGAGTGCTTGATCTCCGAGGAGAAGCCCACCACCGAATTGGCGCCGATGGAGGAACGGTTCCAGATGAGTACATTGTTGCCGATGACGCTGTTGTGGCCGACGTACGCCGGCCCACGGACGACGGCGTTTTCGAAAACCCTGACGCCTTCCTCGATGATCACGTTGCCGTCTATGATCGCTCTGTCCGAGATGTGGGCTTGATCGCTTATGCGTGGTTCGGTGACGAACCTGCTCATCAGATGCTCGTTGATCGTCAGGAGGTCCCACGGGTACTTGAAGGACTCGAAGACGCCATCGTAGGCAACGAACTCGACATTGCCTTCGTCGATCAAACCCTGATAGGCAATCTCTAGCTGGTAGTTGGTGAGCGGGGTGCGGTCTATGTACTCGAAGATGAGCCTGGAGAAGAAATAGACCCCCACAACCACGATGTTGCTGGGCTCTTCACCCATGGGTGGCTTCTCGACGACGGCTGTGACCTTGCCGTCCTGAAACTCGAATACGCCGAACCTCCAGGGCTTGTCCATCTCCCTGCCCACCAGGGCCATGTCGCTACCGGACTTCCTGGCCTTGTCGACGACCTCTCCCAGCAGGCGGGGCTCGAAGATGTCATTGCCGTTGAGCATGAAGAACCGGTCTTTCAGAAGATGCTCCGCTGCCTTGAGGGCGTTGGCCATGCCCAGAGGCTTTTCCTGCGTCACATATTGTATCTTTGCCCCGAAGGCCCCTCCGTCACCAAAGTACTCGCGGATAGTCTGCGATTCAGGCCCGGTGACGATGATCACGTTCTCGATACCGGCCTCCCGGAGGTTGTCGATCACGTACTGGAGCAACGGTTTTCCCAGCAGCTCGAACATGGGTTTGGGTCTGTCTGTACTCAGCGGGAAAGCTCGCTCGCCCGCGCCGCCAGATAGTACTACGGCCTGAACACTCATGGTACCTCCACGAAGTAGAAAAAAGCCAAGACCACCTCGCTTTCAGACGGCACGAGAGGTGATCCCGGCTCGGGCCCGCCGTGTGGCGGCAACTGACGAATCCTCTTACTGGAGGGTTCCTCGTCCATCGCGCTCCATACTACGAGATTCTCGTAATATGGACTGCATACCTCCTCAAGTAGGCTGGGGCGGAAGGATTCGAACCTCCGAATGGCGGCTCCAAAGGCCGCTGCCTTACCGCTTGGCGACGCCCCAGCGTTCTCATCTTATTCATTCTAGCACAAAGTGTCATGTCCTGCAACTTCCTGAGGGGTGTGAGAGACCCTGGTGGCATGCGGCGGGAGGGGTTCACCCACAGCTGTGCCCTACCGGCTCAGGTAGCGGCGGTCCATGGTGTCCAGGTAACGAAAGTGGCTGCGCCGGCGTTGCCGGAGCAGCGGAGTGAGGAGCATTCCTGCAACGAAGCCTCCGATATGGGCCCACCACGCCACTCCACCCATCGTTGCCTCGCTGGACATCCCGATGGCTGCCACTCCGTTGAACAACTGGACCACGAACCAGAATCCAAGCACCAGTATGGCTGGCAGGGCGACCACTTCCATGTAGATCAAGAGCGGGATCCCTACGAACACCCGGGCTCGTGGAAAGCACAGCAGGTATGCCGCAAGCACTCCGGCTATGGCGCCGCTGGCTCCGATGCCTGGGATCATGGAACTTGGTGCTATGATGACCTGGGCCACGTTTGCCGCCACACCGCAGAGCAGATAGAAGAACATGAAGCGACGATGGCCCATGATGCCTTCGACGTTGTCCCCGAAGATGCCCAGGTAGAGCATGTTGCCGATCAGGTGCAGCCAACCTCCGTGCAGGAATACCGATATCACCAGTGTGGACAACACGAAGGGATTCTGCTGCCAGTTGATGATGTCAACTGGGGTAGAGCCCCATGTGTAGATGAGATCCCCCGCCTGGGCACCCATCAACAACTCCCAGAAGAACACGAGCACGTTGACCGCGATCAGCGTGTAGGTGACGAAAGGAGTGCGCTCGGAGGGAACACTGTCGCCCAGCGGGATCATCCTCTGTCTCCTTTGCCGCTTTCCTTCCTCTCTGGAGGTTGATAGGGAGTGGGGATGTACTGCACTGATGGGCGACGGCCTCCAGCCTGAGGGTACAGATCCATGAGTGCGTACACTTCATCGGGCATGTTTTCGTTAGCAGGGAGGCCCAGCTTCCGGATCTCTTCCAGGGAGATGGGGTAGTCATGAGTCCATCTCCCACTCGCGAGCGTCTCTGCTATACGGAGGGCGTCGGCCTTCTCCAAGTTGTTCCCTTCGAGGATCTCCCTCACCGTGTCTCGGACCTGTTCTATGGCCTTACCGGCGATGTCTGCCAGGATCAATGTTTCGTCGTCGATCTCGTTGATCTCTTTCCTGTCCAAGACCTTGAGGATGGATACCGCTGGGAACTGGCCCACCTGCGGGTCTACCGGCCCCAGAACAGCGTTCTGGTCCATCACGATCTCATCAGCGGCCAGGGCCAAGAGCGTACCACCTGACATGGCGTAGTGGGGCACGAATACGGTTACTTTGGCCTTGTGGCGCACCAGTGCCTGCGCGATCTGCTCAGCAGCCAGCACGAGGCCGCCTGGTGTGTGCAAGATCAGGTCCAGGGGCATGTCCTCGGGTGTGAGGCGGACGGCTCTCAGAACTTGCTCGGAGTCATCAACGTCGAGGTGGCGAGAGAATGGGATGCCGAGGAAACTCATCGTTTCCTGGCGATGAATCAGGGTGATGACACGGGAGTTGCGCTTCTTTTCGAAGCGCTGCAGGACAAAACGCCTACACGCTTCCTGATATCGTCTCTGTAGGGCAGGCGTGAATGCTGCGAAGATCAAGAAGAGCCAGATGAGAGTGGTAGAATCCATGACCCTCCCTCTTTCCTCTGCACTTCCTATCTAGTGCTGTCGCGCAGGACCAGCAGGCCGAATCTGGGCAGGGCGAGCATTCGGCGCCAGCGCCTCGGCTGGTGCGCAAGGCGGTACAGCCATTCCAGGCCAAGGCGTTGCACCCAGTTTGGTGCGCGCGTGGCTGCTCCAGAGACGAAATCGAAGGCTCCGCCGACTCCCATGGATACCGGAACGGCAACACGCCCCATGTTTCGCGAGATCCATTTCTCCTGGTGGGGCGCCCCGTAGGCCACTAGCAGCAGATGCGGATTGGCACATCGAATGCGCTCGGTGATCCGATCGTCCTCCTCAGGTGCTGGCGATCCGGCGTAGGTGCCAGCGATCTCCAGTCGGGGGAAACGACGCTGCAACTCCTGGGCTGCCGCCGTGGCTACCCCCTCACCTGCACCCAGCAGGAAGATGCTGTACCCTTTCTCGGCTGATAGTTGGGCCAGCCTGACCACGGTGTCAACTCCGGTTACCCGCTCCCTCAGGGAAACACCCAGCAGGCTTGCTGCCCAGATCAGGCCCTGGCCATCTGGCAGGTTGAGGTGCGCCCGATTGAGGATGTGAGCGAAGCTGGGGTCCCCTTGGGCAGTCATGATGAACTCCGGATTGACCGTGGTCACCTGATGGGGGCGCCCGTCTGCGATGAACTCTTCTATCCGGGCGAGCGCTTCATCGTAGGTTACGTCGTCGACCCGTATGCCTAGGATGTGGACCTGCGAGTGGTGGGCCATGATTCTAGCCGGTGGATAGCCTGCGGCGGCGGATCACGAACCGATAGTAGACCATGATGCGGGATCCGGATGAGAGATAGTCGAGAGCCTCCAGCGTCAGACCAAAGCCAGATCGTTCACTGAGACGACACGCCACGTAGTCTGAGGGACCTACTTGGATCATTCGTGTTCGAGGGCAGAGATCTTAGCCACTCGTCGGCTGTGCCGCTCCTCGCCAGAGAACTCTGCTTTCATCCAGGTCTTGACGATATCTGCTGCCAGTCCAGGACCGACCACTCTTTGGCCCATACAGAGTACGTTGGCGTCGTTGTGCTCTCGGCTCATGCGGGCCGAGTAGGTGTCCTGGCACACAGCGGCGCGGATGCCCTTCACCTTGTTGGCAGTGATGGCCATGCCCTGCCCGGTGCCGCAGATGAGGATTCCTCTGTCGAACAGGCCCCCGGCTACCGCAGTGGCCACTCTCTGTGCGTAGTCCGGATAGTCCACCGCGGAGCCGTCCTGGGGACCCAGATCATGGCACGTGTGCCCCGTACTCTTCAAGAGCTTGGCTATTTCACCTTTCAGGCTGAATCCGCCGTGATCGGAGGCGATGGCGATATGCATAGGTCAATCCTTCGTCCGATCTTCACCCGCTTGTGTGCCGGGAATTATACCTCATTGAGGGTGATGGGTCAATGGGGCGGTGACAGCATCGTATCGAGCACTGCGCTCGACGAGCGAGCCGGGCCTGAGATCGGGACAAGTGGGCCACATCAGAGGGATGGAAAAGGGACCCCACGCGCCCTGTTGGTGCCAACGCCGGCCGCGGCGGACGATCAGGCGCCAGTGGTCCAATCCCAGAAGAACTCGCGTTCCACCTTGCCCCTCTGGTCAAAGGCGACACCCTCCATCTCCAGCAGGGCCCGCTTCATGGGTAGGCCTCCACCAAAGCCTCCCAGGCTGCCGTCGCTCCTGACCGTTCGATGACAGGGGACGATGATGGGGAATGGGTTGCGCGCAAGGGCGGTCCCCGCAGCTCTAGCCGCCTTTGGCTTTCCGACACGCGCTGCAAGCTCGTGGTATGTGGCGACGCATCCCCTGGGGATGGTCCTTTCTGCCACGAGGACGGACCTTTGGAATTCCGAGCAGCGACCCCAGTCGAGATCGCGCGTGGGCAGCTCGACTGGTTTCCCCTCGAGGTAGTCATATAGGGCCTCGCTCAGGCGATCCATAGTCTCGTGCCGGTCACGCAGCGCGGCGAACTGATCGAGCCGTCCCCGCCG
>DATKVP010000167.1:0-2097 GCA_035530015.1 Anaerolineae bacterium
GATGTTCCAGGGGCGCAGGAAGACGGGCCTCACCTTCGCGCCCGAGGCAGGCAGCGAGCGCCTGAGGAAGGTCATTAACAAGCTCATCACCCACGACGACATCCTGAACACAGCGGCGGCGGCGTACGAGAGCGGCTGGGACCGCATCAAGCTGTACTTCATGGTCGGGCTGCCCACGGAGACCATGGAGGACGTGGAGGCCATCGCTGCTCTGGTGAAAGAGATCAGGGCCATCGGTCGCCGGGCACGGGGCAAGAGGGCACAGCTCAATGTCGGTGTGTCCACCTTCATCCCCAAGCCCCACACCCCCTTCCAGTGGTCGCCCCTGGAACAGCAAGAGTCGCTGGGCGAGAAACACCATCTCCTGCGGCGCCTGATCAAGGGCCGGGGGCTGAAGCTGAGCTGGAACGACCCTCAGACGAGTATCCTGGAGGCGGCCCTCTCCCGAGGAGATCGCCGCTTGAGCGGGGTGATAGAGGACGCCTGGCGCCATGGGGCCAGGTTCGACGCCTGGAGCGAGGCCCTCGACGTCCAACGCTGGTGGGAAGCCTTCTCCTCCCAGGGGCTGGATCCCGCCTTCTACGCCTACAGAGAGCGCCCACTAGAGGAAGCCCTGCCCTGGGATCACATCGGTCCCGGCGTGAGCAAGGAGTATCTCATCGCTGAGTACGGTCGCAGCCTGCGCGAGGAGGCGACCCTCGATTGTCGCGAAGGGCCGTGCCGGACCTGCGGTATCCTGGACACCTTCGAGAGGGACGTGGAAGCCAAACATCGGGGGAATTGGGGCTGCGTGCGCGTGGAGCGCAGCGCCCCGTAGCCGCAGCACCGGACAGGCAGGAGGTCCCGTGAGACCCACGATCGAACGCACGCAACGCCTCAGAGTCACCTTCGCCAAGGGGGAGGAGGTCAAGTACATCTCCCACCTCGACCTGATGCGTCTCTGGGAGCGTGCGCTGCGGAGAGCTCAGGTGCCCCTGCTCCACTCCCAGGGCTACAACCCTCGGCCCAAGATGTCCCTGGCCGTGCCCCTGGCGGTGGGCATCACCGGCCAGAGAGAGGTCCTGGACGTGATAGTCGAGAGACCTCTGGCCCCGCTAGATTTCGCCAGCGCCCTCAAGAGAAAGCTCCCGGCCGGAATCACCCTAGTCGAGGTGGAGGAGGTCTACGCCACGCTGCCTGCACTCCAGACCCAGGTACAGGGTGCCGAGTACTTAGCCATAATCGCCGGCACCGAGGAAGCTCAACATATAGAGGCACGACTGGAGTCTTTGCTCAGCAGCGATCACCTACCTCGCCAGCGGCGCGGCAAGGAGTATGATCTGCGCCCTCTGATCGAGGACCTGTGGCTGGAAGTCGACGACGAAGGACAGTACACCCTGGGGATGAGGTTGCTGGCGGGTCAAGAGGGCGCGGGCCGCCCGGACGAAGTCCTCCAACAACTGGGCCTGGCCGACGGGGTGAAAGGTATCACGCGCACCCGGATCCTCTTCTCAGCGGCGGGAGAGACGTAGAGCTCCCTGAGTGCGCCAGGGCTGCTCAACCGGGGCGGGGCCGAGACCCTCTCCAGATCATGGAGCGAACAGTACCTGCTCCAGTTTCCTGAGCCTCTCCACACCCTTGATCTCGCGGGCAAACAAGGGCACCTCTAGAATCGTCCTGCCGTCGCCGTACTCGTCTCGCAGTATCTGGATGTACCCCTGCTGCATCTCCATCCGCCGCCGGTTGAAGTCGCTTTCTGCGTTCGCCAGGACATTGTTGACCAGGATGTAGCGGATCTCCAGTCCGAAACGGTGGAACTCCTTGATCAGTCGCCGGGCCTGATAGACGCCCAACCCCTCAGGGATAGTGACCAAGATGAACTCGGTGTTCTCAGAATCCCTCATGAAGCCGGTCACTTCCTCAGCCAGGGCCTTCCAGCTCTCGATGAGATCCAAGAACGGTACTTTCTTCAGCTTGAGGGCATCCCTGACCCGCATGTAGATCCTCGGTGCCGAGCGCAGGTGCTCGATGAACTTGTAGGGCAGTTCCAGGAGTCGCAGCGTATCCCCTGCCGGGGCGGTATCCCAGACGATGAGATCGTAGGTGCCATCCTTGACA
>DATKVP010000168.1:0-12153 GCA_035530015.1 Anaerolineae bacterium
CTGTGGCCCATAGAGCGGGTACTGTACTCTGGGGATGAGAAGTTGATCGCCGTATACGTCGCTGGTCTGGAAATGGAAGGCCACTTGGTGATCGTGGACGACGGAGGTAGACCAGTCTGGGAGATCCCTGACTTCGTGTACTCAGCAGATGGCTTTGCCTGGTCTCCAGATGATGGTCGCCTCGCCTACCGGGACAGTGGCGAGCCTTTCATGGGAGGAGAGAGTCCCAGCCTGAAGATCGTTCGCCCTGAAAGCCAGGAGGTTGTGTTGGCCCTGGAGCGTGCGGGTTTCTGGCCTTGCTGGTCGCCTGACGGTGAGAGCGTTGCCGCCTTGCTGTGGGAGGAGGGAGGGGGCTTTCGCGTGATGATCGTGGACCCCCTTGATGGCGAATTGGTGCTCCAGTCGGAGCGGACGTTTGATGACCTCTGGAACAGCGAACTCAGTTGGTCGCCCGATGGTTCGTCGCTTCTCTTCACCTGGGCAGAGAACGATTCCAGACAGGTCCTGGTCATGGACCGCAGAGGGGAGTCACGTCCCATAGCGGAGGGAAAGCGCCCTGAGATGCATTGGTCGCCAGATGGGACCCGTGTCGCCTCGGCCATGGGTGAGGAAGGAGACCGAGAGATCTTCGTGGTGGAAGCCGATGGGTCTGACCTGCGCAAGGTGGCCGATGGCTCGATGCCGCGTTGGCGACCCCACACCGCCGGGGAACAAGGCGGCGCACCACTGTGTGGTTTGCCCCTTCTGGGCTCGTCGGCGATCCTCTTCATGGCGTTCAGGGGGCTGGTCGTACCAAGGGTGAGAAACGCTGAGAACGTGGCGCAGGTGCCACTGCCAGGCTTGACGTCACCCGCGGAATGATTGCCGCGTGACGCCTCATGGCGATGGCCCGTGGGGTCTGTTCTCCGATGTGTAGTCAGGGAGGTGGTCTGGGGAGATGGAGGCCGAGGGTCTCAACAAGATGATGATGGAAGTTCGTGAGATGGCCGACGCCAAGGGGTTCTCGGTACGAGAGGAGCGTTTCTGGGAGATGCTGGCCCTGGTCCATACCGAGATCTCAGAGGCCACCGATGCCTACAAGAAGGGAGCAGAACTGGAGCAGGTGGGAGAGGAACTGATCGACGCCATCATCCGCATTCTCCACTTGCTTTCGGCGCTGGGTGTCGACGCAGAGGAGCTCTATCAGACGAAGATGGAGAAGAATTGGGCACGCCCCCATCGGTTCAACACGGTGCGGGGGGGATAGCCGCTTTGACTTCCAGGGAACGGGTGTACCGCACCGAGGGCATCGTATTGCGGAGGCACGATTTTGGAGAGGCGGACCGGCTTCTGACGATCTACACCCCCTGGCTGGGCAAGATCAGGGTTCTGGCCAAGGGGGTGCGCAAGCCGACGAGCCGCAAGGCTGGGCACGTTGAGTTGTTCACTCACAGTAGACTTCTGGTTGCCAAGGGCAGGAGTCTGGACATTGTGACTCAGGCCGAGACCGTTAGCCCCTTTATGTCGGTCAAGAGTGAATTGGCGCGGACGAGCTGTGCCTACTACGTTGCCGAACTGGTGGACGGATTCACCGCGGAGGGGGAGGAGAACAGGCGTCTCTTCGATCTCCTGCTGAATGCCCTGAGTTGGCTGGGCGAGGCCGACGACACAGATCTCTTGCTCCGCTACTTCGAGTTGCAGTTGCTTGACCGCGTGGGTTATCGGCCTCAGCTTTCCAGGTGCGTCCGTTGTGACCGACCTCTGGACAGGGATGCTGGGCTGTTCAGCCCGGCGGATGGTGGAGTGCTCTGTCCACGCTGCGGGCAGGGTCAGCGAGGTTGCCGTGACGCGTCTGCGCAGGTGCTGGCCACCCTGCTCTATCTCCAGTCCAGGGACTACAGCCGGTGCAGCAGACTGAGGGTTGAGCAGGGCACTCATCTCGAGTTGGAGAGTATCATGCGCCGCTACATCACCTATCTGTTGGAGCGCGGGTTGAAGTCTGCTGATTTCATGGATACACTGCGAAGGGAAGAGGCCGAGTCCGGAACTCCAGCCATCGAGCCAGGATAGATAGCGGCATCAAGGGCGGGAAGACGGAAATCAAGAAAACGATAGAGGGGCGTCTGGAGCGCCTGGGGAGAGCGAATGGTTGAGGAGAAGACGACGGTCGACATGGATACCCTTGTCTCGCTGTGCAAGAGGCGAGGGTTCATCTTTCAGAGTAGCGAGATCTACGGGGGCGTGGGTGGATCCTGGGACTATGGACCCTACGGTGTTGAACTGAAACGGAACATCAAGAATATCTGGTGGAGGGACATGGTTCAGCGGAGGGATGACATGGTCGGCCTCGACGCAGGCATCCTCATGCACTCACGCGTCTGGGAAGCAAGCGGCCACGTGGACAGCTTCACAGATCCCCTGGTTGACTGCCTGAGCTGCAAGAAGCGGTTCCGAGCAGATCATGTCGAGGACGGGGTGTGCCCTGAGTGCGGCGGACAACTGACCGAGCCTCGCTTGTTCAATCTTATGCTGAAGACGTTTCTGGGGCCGGTCGAGGACGACGCTTCCCTCACATACCTCAGGCCGGAGACGGCGCAGGGTATGTTCGTCAATTTCGCAAATGTGCTTGATGTCGCTCGCCGGAAGCTGCCTTTCGGCATAGCTCAGATAGGGAAGGCCTTTCGCAACGAGATCACACCGCGCAATTACACGTTTCGTACCCGGGAATTCGAGCAAATGGAGATCGAGTACTTCGTGAAGCCAGGCACGGACGAGAAGTGGCACGAGCACTGGGTTGAGGAGCGCTTTGAGTGGTATGCGAAGTATGGGTTACGTCGGGACTACCTGCGCTTGCGGCAACACGAGGGTGACGAGCTCGCTCACTACTCCAAAGCCACACATGACATCGAGTACCTGTTCCCGTTTGGTTGGGCTGAATTGGAGGGGATATCGAATCGCACGGACTTCGACTTGCGGCAGCATGCGCTCTTCAGCGGTCGGGAACTGAGCTACTTTGACGAAGAATCCGGCAGCCACATCGTACCCTTCATCATAGAGCCCTCCGGTGGGGTGGATCGGGCCGCCCTGGCGTTCCTCGTCGACGCCTATCGTGAGGAGAAGGTGAGGAAGAGAAAGCGTGTCGTGTTGCGTCTTCATCCGGAGCTCGCGCCGGTGAAAGTAGCGGTGTTCCCCTTGCTGCGCAACAGGCCGGAACTGGTCACGCTTGCCAAGCAGATCGCCTCAGAGCTGAGGATGCATATGATGACAGCCTACGATGATACGGCAAGCATAGGCCGCCTGTATCGAAGACAGGACGAGATAGGCACCCCCTTCTGCGTCACGGTCGATGTAGAGAGCCTGGAGGATGATGCTGTCACCATCCGCGACCGGGACAACATGGAACAAACACGTGTCCCCATCGCGGAGTTGAAGGACACCATGGTGGAGAGGTTGACTAACGCCCTAGATGAGTAAGGTGGACCTTCACATTCATACCACAGCCTCTGATGGAACCCTCACGCCTGCGGAAGTGGTTCAGACTGCCATCGAGAACGGCCTCTCAGCCATCGCCATTACCGATCACGATACCACTGCGGGCTTGGAAGCGGCTCTGACAGCCGCGGAGGGCACGGGTCTGGAGATCATACCAGGGATCGAGCTAAGCGCTGAGCATGGGTCAGGCGAGGCGCATATCCTTGGCTACTTTGTGGATCGCTGCGACAGAGCATTGCAGGAGAAGCTGACCGTGCTGCGGAGAGCCCGGCGGGAGCGCGCCTGGAAGATGATCGGGAAGCTCGAGGGCATGGGCGTGACCGTATCCTGGGGGCATGTCCTGGAAATCGCTGGCGACAGCTCGGCCTTTGGACGCCCGCACATCGCCCAAGCTCTGCGCGAGAAGGGGTATGTGGACAGCATCAACGAAGCTTTCTACAGGTACATTGGCCTGCACGGACCAGCCTATGTAGCTCGCTACAAGCTTACCCCGACTCAGGCCGTGGAGATAGTCCGGGCCGCGGGAGGCCTTCCGGTGCTGGCTCACCCCTGGCGCCAACGGGACATGGCCATCAGATTGAGTGCCCGCGGACTGGTCGGTTTGGAGGCCTACTACCCCCGATACTCCGACGAGGAACGTGAGGAACTTGTCAGTCTAGGAGAGCAGTACGGGCTGATCGCAACGGGGGGAACGGATTTCCACGGCCGCGAAGACAATGGTGCCCTCACCGTGGGTGACGTACCGGTTCCCATGGATTCGGTGGAGCGCCTGCGAGCGCTTGCAAATCGCGGTATGGGAAGTGGCTGCCAAAGCGGCGCTGCCGGCCGCTAGGAACGCTTGCGCTGGGCTTTCTTGCCCGTCGATTCCAGGATCTCATCCGCGGAGAGTTCAACGGTCACTTCGTTCTTCAACTCGACCGTCACAGTCTGCGCTAGAGCGTTGATCGCCGTCACCTCCCCGGAGCCATATGTGGTATTGACGATCTCTCTTAGCTGTGGCAGGCTGGCCTTCACTTTCTGGTAGTAGTCGTCTTCGTATGCCAGGCAGCACAACAGTCTTCCGCATAGGCCTGAGATCTCCGACGGGTTCAACGAGATGTCCTGCCTTTTCGCCATCTTTATGGAGACCGGGCTGAATTCTTGCATGAAGCTTTCACAGCAGAGCACCCTGCCGCATCGCCCGATGCCCCCCATCAGCTTGGCCTCGTCGCGCACGCCAACCTGACGCAACTCCACCTTCGTCTTGAGGGTTCTTCTGAGATCCTGCACCAGCTTCCGGAAATCCACTCGTTTCTCGGAGACGAAATACACCAGGAGATGACTGCCATCGAAGTTGTATTCGGCTTTGAGCAGCTTGATGGGCAACGCGTGCTCCTTCAATTTCTCCTCGCAGCGAGCTAACGCGTCTTTCTCGCGCAGACGATGACGCTCCATCTGCACCAGGTCCAGGGGTTCCGCCCGTCGCTGGATGGGCTTCAGCGCACCCTTCACGATGTCCTCAGGGGTCTCTTCGAGGAGGCTGGCTACTCGCGCAACCTCCTGGCCCCTGGTGGTGTCCACGACGACGAACTCACCCACTTTGAGATCCTCCAAGCTTGAGGCGTCGAAGTAGTACACCTTTCCGGTGTCTCTGAAACGAATACCTGCAACTCTGTGCACGGTCATCCTCTCAATCGCTTCTGGCAGGAAGCTCCAGCATCAGCACCTCGAGAGCGAGGCGGGGGTCAGCGTTCATCTCTAGCTGGCGTTGCGTCCTGCGGATGGCTTTGAGAAACATGAATATGGCCCGCAGATCATACCTGTGGGCCTCCTGCTCCAAGGGTTCCGCGGCATCCACGTTACCTATTGTTTCGGGGCTGCCTCCTGTGATCAGCAGCAGGTCCCTCCACCAAGTCAGCCATAGTTCCAGCGTCTCCCGAATGCCGCTCGGGCTGCGAGTGAGTCGCGCCGCGTAGTCCAGCCGGTCAATACGCCCCGACCTGGGCAACGCCGCGAGTTCTCGCAGGGTGTCCTCTCTGTGCTGCAGCATAGAGCTGTCCCGGGCAGCGCTGATGGCCCAGCCTATTCTGCCACCACTCAGCCTGGCCAGGAGGTTCGATCGCGCTGCATCCACTCCATGTCGCAGCTGTAGTTCCTCTTCGATGAGCTTGATGGGTACCAGGCGCAAACCGAGGACCTGGCAGCGGGAGACGATAGTCGGCAATAGCAGGCGTGGGTCCGCAGTAGTGAGCAAGAGGACGATGTGGTCGGGAGGCTCTTCGAGAGTCTTGAGCAGCGCGTTGGCTGCCTGGCTGGTCATGGTTTCCGCATCAGGGATGAGCAGAACCCTTCTTCTACCCTCAAAGGGCTTCAGACTGGCCTCCTGGGTGATGCTCCTGATGGTATCTATGCGCAGTTCGTTCTGCTCGTTTGGGCTTTCTTCTCGGAGCCGGGCCTGGTAGTGCAGATCGACGATACGGACGTCAGGATGGATGCCCTCCATGGTCTTGCGGCAGGGTTCGCAGTTGCCGCAGGGTTTGTCTGGCTGCTCGCACAGCAGAGCCCGGGCCATGTTCAGAGCCAGTGTGCTCTTACCCACGCCCGGCGGCCCGGTGAACAGATAGGCGTGCGACACCCTCTCCTCGGCGATGCTGCTATTGAGCACACCCACGACCCAGTCGTGCCCGGTCACGTGCCACATTCTGTCAATCTCCCTATCTATACATTATACAATCAAGGTTCTCTCGCTGCAAAACCCCGAATCAGCACACAGTGTGGAGCGCGTGTGGTAGGGGGTTCGGTGCCCGCATCCTGAGGAGGAAAGAGGACATGCCGAGGGCCGGACCCGGCTCGGGGCAGGGGCCTCGCTGGAGTCCTCACGCGGGAAGCGGCTGTCGGGAAGACGCTCCACGCATCGCCTCCTGGGCTGGCGCCGACGGACTGCTTGCCCGGCTCGGCGGCGGAAGGGGTCCGACAGACAACCGCCCAAGGTGTCCCATCTTTAAGGTGCGGAACATGTTTCTTTAAGGTCGAATCGGGTCGAATCTATGGTACAGTGTATGTGGATTGGGGTACAATACTGGTGTCCGTGTTGCGGGCGGAAGTGCCCGTGAAAGGGTCTTTCATTCCTCGCCTGATGATTCGTCTCCGGAGATGTCCGTGGTCGTCGACGACAAAGTGGTAGCTGAAGAGTTCGTCTCCTTCTGCCTCGAAAGGCGCGGCCACAAGTGGCCAGAGCTATACGACGAGATGTGCAGAGTGGCGAGTCATCGGCTGTTCAGGGACATGGGCTATCGCGAATTGCACGATCACGGAGTCTCTCTGAGCCTGGCCAACTTGGACCGCCTGGCAGATCTGGCCGACGCGATCATTTCCTCCGGCTCGTCTTGCCAGGCATCCTGACACCTCCGCTTTCCCCTGTAGTACCTCATTGCTGGAACCTCTGGCCCATGCTATAATCGCCTGAATACCACACTGCTGACCGCAAGGAGGACAGACTATTGGAGGCCCTTGAGCACCAGGTGGTGCTTTTTCTGCAGAATCTGATTCAAAGCGTCGGCTGGGCCGGCATCGTGCTGGCGATGGCCATCGAGAGTGCCTGCGTACCCTTGCCGAGCGAGGTGACCATGCCCCTAGCCGGGTGGATGTTGATCCAGGCGCGCAGCTTGTCGGTGTGGCACACGTTTTGGGGCGGTTGGTGGGGTGCAGTGGGATGCACCCTCGGATCGGTGATCACCTATTGGGTCGGCGCGAAGGGGGGGCGGCCACTGCTGGAGAGATACGGGAAGTACGTCCTGATCCGGCCTCACGAAATAGAGGTGGCCGATAGATGGTTCAGTAAGTACGGTGAGCATACCGCCTTCTTCTCGCGTCTGATGCCCGTCGTGCGAACCTTCATCTCCTTGCCGGCTGGCGTGGCCCGCATGCACTTCGTCAAGTTCGTTGTCTGGACCTTCGTCGGTTCCTTCATCTGGTGCTGGGTGCTCACCTGGGCCGGATACGTCTTCGGCGACCATTGGGAGAGAGTTCGCGAAGTGATGCGCCCCTTTGACATACCCATTGTGATCGCGGTCTGCGCATTTGGTGGCCTGTTCATCTACCGCCGCCTGAAGAGCAGGAGGGCAGAATCGGGAGCGTCGGCGGAGGAGGCCTCAGAGTAGGAGCGATAGGGCTACTTTGATCAAGGTATCATCAGGGACCCTCGGGGTCCTGGGTTTGGCAGATAGTCGCCTCGATGCCCCCCCGACCACCGCATACCTCATGGTGGGGGGGCGTTGTTCTCGTGACTGCGCTTTCTGTGCCCAGGCAAGGAGCAGCAAGGCGTCGGCTACTGCTCTGTCCAGAGTGAACTGGCCGGTCTGGGATGAGGCGGAGGCTCTTGACGCTGTGAGGCAGGCCTACGCGAGCGGCAAGATCCAGCGGTGCTGTTTGCAGGTCACGGTGAGTCCCGGCTCCGTCGAGCGCGCCCGATCAATAGCGGCTCGACTGGGCAGCCGAGTTCCCCTCAGCGTGTCGGTGGTTGCCAGCGTAGACCAGGCGGCAGAGTTGCTCCAGTCGGGAGTGGAGAGAGTGGGTCTGAGTCTGGACGCGGCAAACGAGGAAGTCTTCCGGCGAGTCAAGGGCGGGGACCTGCACAAGTCACTCGCCGGCATCCAAGAGGCGACCGCGCGCTTCCCCGAGCGCATCACGACCCACCTCATGGTCGGCCTGGGCGAGACCGAAGAGGAGATTGTGCGCATCATGGCGCTGCTCCTCGATCGAGGAGTGACTCCGGCGCTCTTCGCTTTCACCCCCATCCGAGGGACGGCGATGCAAGATGAGTCTCCACCGTCCTTGGAGAGTTACCGGCGCCTTCAGGTGGCCCGGCATCTGCTTGTTCAGGGATTGTGCTCGGTTGAGGACCTCTCCTTCTCAGAGCGGGGTCGGATTGTGACCTTGCGCCTCCCGAGGAGCGAGCTTGAGGAGGCCCTGGCCGGTGGCGAGGCTTTCCAGACCTCAGGCTGCCGGGGATGCAACCGTCCCTACTACAACGAGGCTCCGCGGGGCCCGATGTACAACTATCCTCGACCACTCACGGCCGAAGAGATGGGACGCGCGGTCGACGAAGCCCTGTCCTAGGGCGCGTCGCGGTCTCTCGTGAGCAAGTCGACACCCTTGACTACTGCGGTCAAAGTGAGTATGATACGAATACGTGGGGGTGGTTGAGACCTGGTGGCCTCCGCGGTCTTCAAAACCGTTGATGGGTAGCGACGAGCTAGCCATGGTGGGTTCGACTCCCATCCACTCCCGCCTCTCATCCCCACGATCGTTCTCACTTGCGTTCTCTTCCTGCCGTCGCCGTTTGTTTCCACGCTACGTCCGCTTCGTCCGTGCGAGGCTACGTGTCTCTGGCCAGGGCGTACTCGAATGCCGGTAGCACGCGCTCCATCAAGTTGTGAGCCAAAACGAAGTCCGAGACAGAATCCATCTTCTTCCAGCCGACGTTGTAGAGGAACCTCTTGAGGCGGTTGGGCAACCCGACCGATGGTCGAAGGATGGATCTGTACCTGTAGAACTCCTCGTAGGATCACCGGTATCCTTCCTTATCGTGCCATGTGCTTGCCCTGGGGCAGACCTCTTTTGCCGGAGATGGGGGTTGCGCTATAATCGAGTTGACAGGATTGACTGAGGGGCAAGGCCCCGGTTCGAAGTGGGGTGACGTGCAGTGGCACCGAGATTCCCGGTAGGAAAGCTCCCGACAGCGTTCTTGGGACATCTGCTTGACCGGTATCGCCTGGAAGACGAACGGGTGGTGTTGGGGGCGAGAATAGGCGAGGACGCCGCCGTGCTGGACATGGGGGACAAGTACCTTGTGGCCAAAACGGACCCCATTACTTTCGCCACGGATCAGATCGGCTGGTATGCGGTTCATGTGAATGCCAACGATCTCGTGACCACAGGGGCCGTGCCGCTGTGGTTCCTGGCGACGGTTCTCTTACCCGAGGCGGGCAGCGATGAGGCCCTGGTCGAGGAGATACTACGGCAGATGCATGACGCCTGTAGTGAGTTGGGCATCTCGCTGGTCGGTGGGCACACGGAGATCACCTACGGTTTGCAGCGACCTATGGTCATTGGTCAGATGCTGGGAGAGGTCGAGAAGCAGAGGCTTGTGACTTCGGGCGGAGCGAAGGTGGGAGATGCTATCGTCCTGACCAAAGGCATAGCCATCGAAGGAACCGCGATCATCGCTCGGGAGAAGGAGGTGGATCTGCGAGAGCGCGGCTTCGCAGATGACTTCCTGGCCAGAGCCCAGGGCTATCTCCTCGATCCGGGCATCAGCGTCTTCCGCGAGGCCAGGAGTGCCTGTCAGGGTTTCGAGGTACACGCGATGCATGATCCCACCGAGGGAGGTCTGGCGATGGGCCTGCGTGAACTGGCGCAGGCTTCCGAGGTGGGGTTGATGGTGGAAGAGGAGAGGATCGAGATCCTTCCCGAATGCCGGCGACTCTGTGAGGAGTTCGGGCTGGATCCCCTGGGCACAATCGCTTCCGGCGCGCTGCTCCTGGCCGTGAGTCCGGAGGATGCTGTTGGGTTGATCGGAGTCCTGGCCTGCGAGCAGGTCCCGGCGACCGTCATCGGCCATGTCGTACCTCGGGGGGAAGGAATCAGGATGGAGAGTCACGGGCAGGTGAGGGATCTGCCGACCTTTCCACGAGACGAGATAGCGAATCTGTTTGCCCGATAGACGTAGCGCAAAGGGGAGAGGGTGAAAGAGGGCAAGGATCTCGAGGACCTCGACGAACGAGAGTTGAATGAGCTGGGCAACGCCTACAGCGCTCAAGGGATGTGGGAGGAGGCGATTGACAACTATCTGCGCAGTATGGCTGTCCGGAAATCAAGCGGCGATCTGCGCGGCCAGGGAATCGTCCTCAACAACCTGGGGGCTGTCTACTACCATCAAGGTCGGCTACATGAAGCCCTGGAGTGCTACGAGGCAAGCCGCCAGATTGCCCATGATCTGGGCGAGGGGTTGAGCGAGCTGGTTGCTCTGATGAATCTGTCTTTCCACCACTTCACCGAAGGGACGCACGACGAATTCCTCCAGCGCGCGGAGGAGGCGGAGGCGCTGGCGCTCACGCTGGGAAGATGGGAGTCGATGTGCAAGCTCCGGTGGCTCCGAGGGAGGTTGGCGCTCGCCGATACGGAGAGATACGGAGAGGGACTCAAGCTCTATGCCGAGGCGCTCAGCTATGCGTCGCGGGATGGAGAAACAGAGCTACGGCATATGCTGACGCGCGTCGAGGCCCAGGCCCAAGGTCTGGCAGCGCAGGGTGCTCGCGGCCTGGCCCTCGTCCTTTACGATTATCTTCAAGTCTTCGCACGCGATCAGGGCTTCGGACAGAGTGTGCTTTCTCACCTGACTCAGAAGCGAGAGGAGATCCTCCGCAGGCCCTCTCTACCCTGATTTCGCGAGCTCCTCCTCGATCACCCTCTGGAACTCTTCGAAGGGCTGAGCCCCTCTTACCTCCGTGCCGTTGACGAAGAAGGTAGGGGTAGCGCTGACCCCGTCCTGCACACCGATGTTGTAGTCCTCGATGATGCGGTCCACAGTGGTGCCCTCGGTAAGGCAGGATGTGAACTGCTCGCTGTCCAATCCCAGTTCGTCGGCGTAGCCTTGCAGGGTGGCTAGCAGGTCCTCACTCTGCGACCATTCGTCCGAGCGCTCCCACAGGAACATGTGCATCTCCCAGAACTTGCCCTGATCGGCAGCGCACTCTGCGACCATGGCCATGGCCACGGCGGGCTGTCCGTGCACAGGGAAATCTCTGAAGATGAGCTTGACCTTTCCTGTATCGATGTATTCCTTCTCTATCAGCGGGAAGGTCTCCAGCACGAACTGGCGGCAGAAGGGGCACAGGTACTCCGAATACTCGATCATCGTCACCGGCGCGTCGGGTGAGCCCAACACGGGATCGTCGTCCAGGGGAACCAGCGGCTCCTTGGTCGCCTCGGGGGTGGAGCCCTCCTCAGGGGTAGCAGGCGGCGTCTCGGTCGGGGTGGTCGGAGTGTTGGTGGGGGTGGTCGGAGTGTTGGTGGGGGTGGGCGCAGGCGTGCTGCAGCCCGTAACTCCGCTCAGCAGCAGCACAATGCCGATGGAGAGCAGGAGGGCCACGACGAGCCACCGAAGACCCCGTCCAGATGGCCGGTAGTCCATATCCAAGAATCTCACAGGAAGTCCTCCATTCCTTGTTGCTATCCGATCAAATCCTATCTTGCCGGGCTCTGATACCAATCGCCAGAATTGTCGTCGAAATCCTCTTCCCAGACCAGGGTCCCATTCTCGTCCCACACTCTGAGATTGTCGAAGGAGCAGTGCAAGCCTGGTTCCGAGAAGGACCCGCAACCGAAACCGATCAACCCCTCTGTGAAGCGGTAGTCTGACTCTTGGAGCGCCAGTCGGCCGTTGACGTAGAAAAAGAAGAACCCGTCATTCACCTCGAGGCGCAGGTGGTTACGGGCGTTTCCCTGATTGACGGCGTCGCTGGTCGCGAAGTCTGAGATGCTGCTCCAATTTCCATGTTCATTGGCGAAGAACCCGACGAACCCGTCTCCGGTGACGGCCAATTCGTAGTAGTTGTCTTCGTCCTGATACCCGCAGACCAGCCCGTACTCGTTATCATCGTCTCCGCTGACCTGTACGGCATCTACCTCCAGACTGAAGCT
>DATKVP010000169.1:0-2638 GCA_035530015.1 Anaerolineae bacterium
CAATGACAACGACCGGCGAGATGCCTGTCTGCTGGAGACTGGCGACGACGCGAACCCATACTGGTTCATGCGCATGGACCAGAATCGGTGTTTCTCCGACAGCGATGACGGTCGTCCTGCCGCGGGATATAGCCCGGCGTACAACACCCAGACCGAATACCGCCTCTATTATCACAGGCAGCTGACGGACCAATCCATCGTTCGGGAGCCCATCAGCACGTACCCGGGCGAGGCCAACGATTCCACCACGGACATGCAGTGGGTGCCGGTCTGGACCGTGGACATCAACTGTGCCGACGCCGACGGTTGCAACGTGGAGAACATTTGGGTGAACGACGACGGCTCTCGCAGCCTCTACCTGGAGGTGGACGGGGTCACCGGCTGGAGCGAGAACGGCTTCGACCTCTGGGCCGGCCCTCCCACCACAGACACCGTCCCAACCAACATCAATGACCGCAATCTCTACCTGCTGAACAACCCCTGGTCTCACGATTCGGGCGGCATCGTGACCTACGGATCCGGGTATCTGCCGCTCGGCGTCAATGTCGACGCCTCGACAGAACCCATCGAGATCACCCTCGCCCACGTGCCCATCGAGGCCTCCGGAGTCAACGTCAACCTCTACCACTTCGACAACGACGCCGGCCCGCTGGGGCAGGTCATCGACTATTACCTGGAAGGGGTCTCTGGCTGGAACTACCAGGGCACCCTGTCCCTGAACGGAACCTGGAGCACAACTTCTAACTTCGACTACCAGCCGCCAGGAAACCGCGACCACGACAGCGTAACCATACCAGGCGCCGATCCCGGTGACGACTTCTACGGTGGATACCTCAAGGCGGAGTACCGGGCCAGTATCCTGGACACCTCCAGCTGGCGGATCGAGTATGAGGGGGTGGTGGGCGACATGTTCGTGCGCCTGATCCAATAGCGATCTCCTGGACCGCCGCCTCGCGCCAGTCGGTCCCCGCTTAAGTGAGTCTTGCCAAGCTATTCATTTGGCAGTAGAATATGGCCAAGCTCAAGGTAGAGTGACGATGACAGGGAGCTATTGGCCAACCTGCAGGAGGAACTAAATGCGACGAAGTAGTACGGTACTCGTCATTGTAGGAGTGCTACTGGCCGTGACCACGGCCGCCATCGCCTACGTGGCCCTGGTCCGGCGTCCGGCAGAACCGCCGCCGTCGCCGACGCCTACGCCGGAGAAGATGACCGAGGCCGTGGTTGCGCTTCAGGATATCCCGGCCTACACAGACATACCCGCCGAGGCTCTGGGAATGCGCGACATCGCGCAGTCGAAGCTGACCAACCATCTGCTTGCCCAGGAGGCGGTCGTGGGGCAAAGGGCGGGCCGAACGATCCTCCGCGGGTCATTCATCATGTCAGACTGGATCGTTGACCCCGAGGCAGTCGTTCGCGAGGGCAAGAACGCATCGTTGAATATCACCCCGGACGCGGAAGGACGGGCCAGAGTGGCCATGGCTTTCCAGACGACGGAACTCGGCGGGGTCGCGGGAGCGATACAAAACGGTGATTTCGTTGACATACTGATCTCCTACCAGTTGCTGGATACCGAGCTGGAGCTGCCCGAGCCGAAGACTCCCGCCACCGAGGCTTGTCCCGTTGACTGCCCGCAGCCCCAGGTACTGCTGGCTCAGCTGCTGCTTCAGGACGTCGAGGTCTACCGCGTGGGCGCCTGGCTCATCCCCACGCCGACACCAGTCCCGGAAGGTGAAGAGGCACCAGAAGGGGCTCCTGCCGTGGAACCCATACGCAGCAAGACCCTGACTCTGATGCTAACTCAACAAGACGCCCTGGTCTTGAAGTTCGCCCGCGAGAGCGGTGCCACGATAGACCTGGTGCTGCGGGGTCTCGACGACCACGCAACAGCCCGCACGGAGACGGTGAGTCTGCAATACGTGATGACGCGCTTCGAGATCACGATGCCGCCGGAACCCTGGAGGTTCGTGGTACGGGCGCCGACCGAGTAACCACAAGTCCATCGGAGCTAGGAACAACGACTTCGCTACGAACGGTGGGACGAGATTGATGGCTGAGGAATTGCAGGGTAAGATACGCGTTCTCATAGTCGACGATATCCCCGAAACGCGAGAGAACGTACGCAAGCTGCTCTACTTCGAGAAGGATATCGAAGTCGTGGGTGCTGCCGCCAATGGGACTGAGGGCATCGAGATGGCCCGCAGCCTGCGGCCGGACATAGTGCTCATGGATATCAACATGCCGGACATAGACGGCATCAGCGCCACGGAGGCCATCTGCGAGTCCGTATCCGAAGTGCAGATCATCATGATGTCGGTGCAGGGCGAGACCGACTATCTGAGACGCTCCATGCTGGCAGGCGCCAGAGAGTTCCTGGTGAAACCCTTCTCCGCCGATGAGCTGATCGCCAGCATCCGGCGCGTCTACCAGCTCAGGCCCAGGATGGCGCCAGCCCAGCCACAGATCCTGCGTCCCCAGCCAGTCTCGGCCGCAAGAAGCTCCCAGGCACCGGTCACCGCCAGGGAGGGTGAGATCGTCTGCGTATACAGCCCCAAAGGTGGCGCGGGTTGCAGCACCATCGCTACCAACCTGGCGCTGGCCCTGCAGGACGGAGATGGCAGGGCAGCATTGGTGGATG
>DATKVP010000170.1:0-4089 GCA_035530015.1 Anaerolineae bacterium
AGAACTGCCCTCGCAGGGCACACTTCGACGAGGGCAAGTTCGCCGAGAAGCTAAGCGATCCCCATTGCCTTTACGAACTAGGCTGCAAAGGCCCGGTGACCCACGCCGATTGTCCCACCCGGCTCTGGAACAACGGGGTGAGCTGGTGCGTGGGTAGCGGAGCTCCGTGCATCGGCTGTGTGGAGCCTACATTCCCAGACGTGGTGGCACCGATCTACGAGAAGATAACGGACGAAGCTCTGCCCAACATCGGAGCGGAATGAGGAAGGGGTAGACCGTAACATGGGCAAGATCACCATTGATCCCATCACGCGCATTGAAGGGCACCTCAAGATCGACGCCGTAGTGGAAGACGGTGAGGTCAAGGAGGCCAGGAGCAGTGGCACCCTGTTCCGAGGGTTCGAGCTGATCCTGAGAGGTAGAGACCCCAGGGATGCCTCACAATTGACACAGCGCATCTGCGGAGTCTGTCCGCAGACTCACGCTACGGCATCGGTGCTGTGCCTCGACAGCGCCTTTGGCATCTCCGATAAGATCACCGACAACGGAAGGATCATGCGCAACCTCCTGCTCGGGGCCAACTACATCCAGTCTCACCTCCTGCACTTCTACCACCTGGCCGCCCTGGACTATGTGGATGTCACCAAGGTCGCGGCCTACGAGGGGAACAACCCAGCCCTCAAGTCGATCAAGAGATTCATCAGCCGGGGAGCATTGGGACCTTTTGCACCACGGTATGAGGGGGACTACCGCCTGTCGGACGAGGTAGATCAGGCGGCAACCGCCCACTACGTGCAGGCCCTGGAGATCAGGCGCAAGGCCCACGAGATGCTGGCCCTGTTCGGCGGCAAGATGCCCCACAATTGCGCCACTGTTGCGGGTGGAGTCACAGAGCATCCCACGGTTGACAAGATGACCTCCTTCCTTTGGAGACTCAACGAGATCAGGGAGTTCATAGACGACGTCTACATCCCGGACGTCGTCGCGGTGGCAGAGGCCTACCCCGACTACTTCGAGATCGGCGCCGGTTGTGGCAACCTGCTGGCCTATGGTGTCTTTGATCTTGACGGTACGGAGACCGACTACTTGAAACGAAAGAGGCTGCTGCGCTCGGGCACTGTCTCTACCGACCTGAAGCTCGGCCAAGTGGATGCCTTCAAGATAGTCGAATACGTCAAACACTCCCTCTACGAAGACTCCAGCACGGGACGATATCCAGGCGATGGAGAAACCGCGCCGCAGCCCGAGAAGGACGGAGCCTATTCCTGGCTCAAAGCGCCACGGTATGACGGCAAAGTGTACGAGGTGGGCCCCCTGGCCCGCGTGGCCGTCAACTATGTGGCTGGCGACTCCGCGGTGCAAGGACTCGTCAATCCAGTGCTATCGCACTTCGATGCGCCGCCGAGCGCGCTCTTCTCGGTACTAGGCCGTCATGCAGCGCGCGCCCTGGAATGCAAGTACGTGGCCGATTCCATGGCCGACTGGGTGCTCCAGCTCAAGCCCCAGGAGCCCGTGTACACCGACTACACGATGCCCGAAGAGGCAGCGGGTATGGGGTTGGTGTGCGGCCCGCGAGGTGCGTTGGGGCACTGGATTCGAATCCAGGATGGCAAGATCGCCAACTACCAGTGCGTGGTACCCACCACGTGGAACGCATCACCGAAGGATGACCATGGGCAGCCTGGCCCCATCGAACAAGCATTGGTCGGCACGAACATAAGAGACGAAGACAACCCCTTCGAGATCGTTCGCATCGTCCGAAGCTTCGACCCGTGCCTGGCGTGTGCCGTCCACATCATCACGCCAAAGGGGCAAGAACTTGGGCAATTCCGAATCTCGTAGGTTTTCCTGCTGCATCGGGGGTGCCGCACCACGGCAGGTGAACTCCCCTGGGGAGATCACTTCAAGATGATACCTATCCAGCTACTGCGGAAGGTGTCCATCTTCCAAGAGCTATCCGACAGCCAACTGGAGGAGATCGCCGCGCTGTGCACAGAGGAGACTTACAGGGCGGGCAGCTTGATCCGCAGGGAGGGAGAGCCCGCAGAGCAGCTACTCATTCTGCGAGAGGGCAGGGTGGCCCTGGAAATGGGAGTACGCTTGTGGCCGGAGCGGCGCGTTAGGCAAATGAGTGTGGAGACGATCAACGCCGGCCAACCGTTCGGCTTGTCTGCGCTGACGGATTCTGATGTCTGGACCATGTCTGCGCGCGCCCTGGATAGATGCCGGATGATCGTTCTCAGGTCCGGCGACCTGCGGCGACTGATGGAATCCGACTCGGTCATGGGCTGTGAGATCAACGAAGGCCTGTCCAATGTCCTTGCCCAGCGGTTGAGGTATAGCAGACTGGGCCTGACCGAGTTCCTCGGTCACAGTGAAATAGCGGTGGAACAGACCCCGGAGGAGTCAACGGCCATCCGAAGGATTCAATATGGGATCAACTTCAGGTGGGTCGCGATCGTGGGCGTTATCGCGATCACCGCCGTGGCCACCCAGGGCTTCGGGATCAGCTTCCCCACACTCCCCATCCTGCTCGTAGTGACTGTGATAGCCCTTTACAACCTGGCCCTGTGGCGATACGCTGAGCGGTTGGAGGAGGAAGATGCCAGCGACGTCATTCCCAAGGTCAGAAGATACGTATGGGTGCAGTCAGCTGCCGATCTGGTCGCCACCACAGCCATCATCCACTACGCTGGAGGTGTCGAAAATCCCCTGTTCCTCTACTATGTCTTCCACGTCATCCTGGCCAGCATCATCCTCCCCTACCGATCAGCCTACATGCTGGCGACATTCGCTGTCGTTCTCTTCACCTCGCTGGTGGGCCTGGAGTACTTGCAGATCATCCCCCACGTGCACCTTGAGGGCCTGATGCCACCTGATCTGTACCTCCAGACACCATACGTACTGGCTGTCATCTTTGGCTTTGGGACCACGCTCTATATCAGCGCGTACCTCACCACCGCGATCGCGGGTGAGCTTCGTAAGAGACAGCGAGAGACCGTCGCCTTGCGGGACCGGCTTCTAATAGAGGCCGAGGAACTGCAAAACGCCAACGAGGAACTGATCAAGCTGGACAGACTGAAGACCTACTTCCTGGCCATGGCCTCCCACGACCTGAAGACCCCGTTGGCGGCGGTGCAAAGTTACCTCCAGGTGCTGCTAGGCGGGTTCGTGGGAGAGCTCAATGAAGAGCACGGACGAATGCTCCAGAGGTGCAGCGAGCGAATACAGGAACTCTTCGACCTCATCAACCGCTTCCTCGATCTCGCCCAGATCGAGAAGGGCAGAGTGGTCGAGGCGATGGAGATGGTGTGCATTGGGGGAATGCTCAACTCCTGTGTCGACGAAGTCAACGTGCTGGCCGCGGAGAAATCCCAGAAACTGAGTGCAGAGATTGCAGAGGATCTGCCCTCGATCTACTGCTCTGAGAACCATTTGAAGCAGGTCGTCGCAAATCTGCTGAGTAATGGAGTCAAGTTCACCCCAGAGGGCGGAACTATCACCCTGTGCGCGCGAGAGATGGAGGACCAGATCGAGGTGTCGGTGTCCGACTCTGGTATCGGCGTACCACCAGAGGATCTGCCGCACATGTTCGAGCAATTCTTCCGAGGCAAGGGCGCGGCGGCAGCCAAGGGAACCGGGCTTGGTCTCTCCATAGCCAAGAGAATCGTGGAAGCCCATCACGGCAAGATATGGGTAGAATCACCATATGCCGAGGGGCAGCCAGGAGCGAGATTCGTGTTTACCCTGCCCAAAGGACAACCGGCGGGCATGAAGATCTTCAGCACCCAATCCTCAGAGGACACAAGGGGTAGGTAGAGTAGATGAAGAGCGGCAGCAATCTGGAGCGGATTCTGACCGAAGGTCACTTTGCAGTGACCTCAGAAATAGGTCCTCCCAAAGGAGGCAGCGCCGACTTTGTCCGCAGAACGGCAGACCACATCAGGAACTGCTGCGATGCCATGAACGTCACAGACAACCAGACGGCCATCGTGCGCATGTCGAGCCTAGCAGCATGTGCTCTACTCAGGCAGATAGGCATCGATGCCGTGATGCAGATGGTGACCAGGGACAGAAACAGGCTGGCCA
>DATKVP010000171.1:0-3194 GCA_035530015.1 Anaerolineae bacterium
GACCTCCGGACGCCGGGCCACGGTTGGAAGGCCGCGACATTGGATGCCAAACGCGCGCCCTTCTTCGCCCTGGCGCCGACCGCGCCGCTGGCGGTGCCCCTGATGAATCTCCGGCCTTTGTACCATCGGCTCTGGCCCGTAGCACAAAGGGCCATGGCGGTCAGCGAGGCAGCGCTGGAGATCGCGATGACGGAGTGGCATACCTACGTCATCGAATGGGAGGAGAAGCAGACGCGCTTCAGCGTAGACGGGACGTTGGTGCTGGAGGCCGGGTCGTCACCAGGGGGCCCTCTGGGCTTCGTGATGTGGCTCGACAACCAGTATGCGGTGGTGACGCCCTGGGGACGCGTGGGGTATGGACTGATAGAAGAGTCCGAGCGCCAGTGGATGGAGGTGGACACAGTCTCCATCGAACCAGGTTGAGCCGAGAGAGAAATCTACCAGCACGGAGTATCCTGCCCGGGCGGGTCAGACAAAACAGGCTGTGGCAGCAACGGCGGTGCATCTACACCCAACAGACCGAGGCACGAAAGGAGCTAACATGCCTGAAGGAATCAAGTGGTTCAAGGACTTATCCAAGAGTGACGTGGGTATCGCTGGCGGAAAGGGAGCCAACCTGGGCGAGATGACCCAGGCCGGGCTGCCTGTTCCCCCCGGCTTCACCGTAACCACTCCCGCCTACCGTCGCTTTACGGAAGCGACAGGAATCCTGGACCAGATCAAGGGAGTGATAGGAGCCCTTGATGTGGACGACAACGCGGCCTTGCTGCAGGCTGCCGAGGACGCGAAAGCCACAGTCGTCGCCGCGAAGATGCCGAAGGACGTGGCCGATCTGATCGCAGCCGCCTACAAAGAGCTCTGCGACCAGGAAGGTGAAGAGGTCTACGTCGCCGTCCGCTCCTCAGCCACAGCCGAGGATACCGCAGAGGCCTCGTTTGCCGGAATGAACGAGACCTTCCTCAACGTCCGAGGCAAGAAGGACGTGCTCGAAGCAGTCAAGAAGTGCTGGGCCTCCCTCTACGGCGCCCGGGTTATCTTTTACCGCGTGAAGCGGGGCTTCGACAGTTGGGGCATGGAGATGGGGGTCGTCGTGCAGAAGATGGCCGATGCCGACAAGGCAGGCGTGGCCTTCACCCAGAACCCGGCCACCGGGGCACCGAACGAACTTATCATCGAGGCGGCCTTCGGCCTGGCCGACCCAGTCGTCGCCGGAGAGGTATCTCCCGACTACTACCTGGTGGAGAAGGACACACTCAACATCCTCGACCAGCAGGTGAAGTATAAGAAGTTCAAACGCGTCCGGCGCGACGGTCAAACCGTTGACATCGAGCTCTCCGAGGAAGATGGCACCCGCCAGGTTCTCACCGAGGACGAGATCAAGGCGGTGGCCAAGGTATGCCGCGACATCGAGAACCACTATGCCTGGGGCCAGGACATCGAGTGGGCCATCGAGGACAACAAGATCTACATTGTGCAGTCGCGGCCCATCACCACACTGGACATGGCGAAGGAAGCCGAGGGAATTGCGGCCGAGGACGCTGAGGTACTTCTGCGGGGTCTGGGGGCTGCGCCTGGTCGCGGCAGCGGCGAGGTCCGCATCCTGAGGAGTGTGGAGGATGGAGTCAAGCTGAATAAAGGGGATATCCTCGTCACTGTCATGACCGCGCCCGACTGGGTGCCCCTGATGCGCAAGGCCTCTGCAATCGTGACCGACCAGGGTGGCATGACCTGTCACGCGGCCATCGTCAGCCGCGAGCTGGGCATCCCCGCCGTGGTGGGCACAGATTCCGCCTCGACCGATCTCGAGGACGGAACTCTGGTCACCGTTGACGGGAGCACGGGCGACATCTTCGCAGGCCGGCTGGCAGTGAAGAAGGAAGATAAAGCTGAGGCCGTTGTGGGCCGGGGACTGCCCGTGACCGCCACCAAGGTCCTGGTCAACCTGGGCGAGCCCAGCATGGCCGAGCGAGTGGCCAAGCTGCCTGTGGACGGCGTTGGCCTCCTGAGGGCAGAGTTCATGATCCTCGAGGCCTGCGAAGGGACACACCCACGTCGTTTCGTGGAGGACCACGGCCCCGAGATGTTCGTCGAGAGGATGTACAAGAGCCTGCTCACATTTTCGCGGGCCTTCAACCCTCGACCCATCACCTACCGCACCATGGACTTCCGCTCCAACGAGTTCCGTGACCTCCAGGGCGGCAGCGACTACGAGCCCAACGAGGCCAACCCCATGATCGGCTATCGCGGCTCCTTCCGGTACGTCACCGAGCCCGACCTCTTCAAACTGGAGCTCGAGGCCGTCAAGCGCGTGCGGGACGCTGGCCTCAGGAACCTCCACGTGATGCTGCCCTTCGTGCGCACCATCAGTGAGGTCAGGCAGCTGGTGAAGTACATCGACGAAATCGGTCTCTTCGACGACCTGTTCTTCGACCTGTGGGTCATGGCCGAGGTACCCTCTGTGGTCTACTACATGGACCAGTATCAGAAGCTGGGCGTCAGGGGTATCTCCATCGGCTCCAACGACCTGACACAGCTGGTGCTGGCTATCGATCGCGACAGCGAGGTGCTGGCCCCTCTCTTCAACGAGATGGATGAGGCAGTTCTGGACCACATCCGCCAGCTTCTGGAGAAGGCGCGAGCTCTGGGCATGAAGAGCTCCATCTGCGGCCAGGCACCGAGCGTGTTCCCGGAGTACGCCAGCAAGCTGGTACAATGGGGCATCGACTCCATCTCAGTGAACTGGGATGTTCTCGAGCAGACTATTCGCAACGTGGCCTCCGCCGAGCAAAAGCTGCTGCTGGAGGATGCCCGCAACAGGCGCTAACCGTGTAGCGAAGCTCTAGGAAGGTTGCCATCGGAGAACCAGGGGGAATCTGACCAGACATGTTGGATTCCCCCTTTCTGATTCTTCGGTGGTTGCACACACACCATACCCAGACCAGGGACGCCGCGGTCAGGCTTTGAGGCAGGGGCTGATTTAACCTTTCGTCGTCTGAGAACCGCTCGAAGTCAGAGGCCCGTCGATGAAGCCAACAGTCTTCTTTGTCGTTGTTGCGATAGCCTTGAGCGCGACCACTGGAGCGACGCTGCCCCCCACTCAGGAAACGCTCCAGCCGTCTAGCATCATCGTGACCAGCACAGCCGATTGGGGCCCTGGCACTCTGCGAGAGGCCCTCAGCCAGGCCCCCTCTGGC
>DATKVP010000172.1:0-11071 GCA_035530015.1 Anaerolineae bacterium
TGGCGAAACTCTCGAAGGAGACGTGGTACCGCCTCTTGGGGATGGTGCCACCCATCGCGTGGAAGTGACCATGTGACAGGATGTGGAGGGTGGTCAACGATGACACGCTTGGGGATGGTCAGTCAGGCCCCGGCGCGACAATGGGAAACCCGCTAGGCTCGACTGCTCTGAAGTCGGCCCAAGGGGCGCGCAAGTGCTGAACGCCCGGCTACCATGGCCGGGGCGGAACGGCAGACGCTACGGACTCTTGGCGAAAGTACTGCCGACTACCCTTCAGCACGCGCGGCGCACGTACCCACCGAAGAGCTATCGGTCACCAATGGGGCGAGTGTCCTTCCCTCCCCGTGCATGGAGGTACAGGTTCCTCAACACCCTTACCCGCGTGCTTGACAAAAAGGTCAGCAGAGTGTAGAGTATATAATATCGAATATCGGGAGACCCTCAGCGAAGAAGGGATTATAGCCCGTGCCAATGCCTGCCAGTGTTCGTTCGTCTGCCATTGCTCACCTCAACGTCCATGAAGCCGTTGTAGACGGCATTCGGGACATGATTCTCAGCGGCCAGCTGAAGCCCGGCGACTGGTTGCGCCAGGATCAACTGGCCAAGGTGTTTGGGGTGAGCACGATGCCGGTCCGCGAGGCTCTGCGCCAGTTGCAGGCAGAAGGCCTCGTGGTCTTGCACCGCCGTCGGGGCGCAGCGGTCGCCACTGTTTCCGTCTCTGAGTGCGAAGAGATCTATCGCATCCGAGAGGCGCTGGAGACTCTGGCGGTTCATTGGGCAGCGGAGAACCTTGAGCGTATCCCCATCGAACACCTGGAGTACCTGTTGGAGGAGATTGAGGCGGCCGAAGCACGTTTCGATGACGTGGACCGGCGCCTTCACCTGGTGCGAGAGTTCTTCTTCACCATCTTCCAGGCGAGCGAAAGAGAGCACCTCCTGCGCATGCTTTCAAGCCTCTGGGATCTTTCCCAACAGTACCGCCGCTACTTCTCTTCTCTTCCTGAGCTCGTTCCACAACGAGTCACGAAGTACCGTACGATGTATCGCGCTTGCCACGCCAGAGATGCAGACGGACTCCTAACTGCATTCCGTGCTATATGGGCTGTCCGCGAACCCACGCTTGTTCCACTCCTACGCGAAAAAGAAGCCAAAGAGCTGAGACACTAGACGCCTCGCACACCTGAATAGCTCCTGTTGTTGATGGTGCCGAGTCACGAGGACTCGACCTCGGCTTTCGTCAGGGGCCTGCTTTTCTACAGAGGGCAGTCGCTCAGCGATCTCCCGTATCTAGACGCGCCTCCACACTCGCCTGGTACGTCGGCGGGAGGACGAAGGCCCTCCGTGATTCGAGGCCGCCAACTACGGGCTAAACGAAGCAAGATGAGGATCCCGGTAAGGAAGCGGAAAACATGCTCGAGAGGGAGACCAGAAGAACGGGGCAGAGGTCTTGGATGTTCGGGTCCGCTGGGCCACAGGGTGACTGACTACAGAGACAGGCTCGCGTCGCAGGAGAAGGCTACTCCTGGCCAGAGGAAGTGACTGGCTGGAGGGGAGCACGGCGGTTCACAGGAGATAAGGATCGGTGGATACTGACGGGCAAGTCCGCATGCGGATCGACAACCTCTCGCTAAGCTTTGGTGGTGTCAAGGCTCTTGACCACGTGAGCATGGATATCCGTGACCATGAGATCCTGGCCATTATCGGACCCAATGGCGCAGGCAAGACCGCTCTCCTCAACTGCATAAACGGCTTCTACAAACCTCAGGAGGGCGAGATATGGTTTGATGGACAAAGGATTACGGGAGAACGCCCTGATAAGCTGGCGAAACTGGGCATCGCCCGGACCTTTCAGAATATCGAGCTCTACACCGGGCTGAGCACTCAAGACAACATTCTGGCTGCCCGACACATGCTCATGAAGCAGAACGTCATCGCGGGCGCCTTGTACTTTGGTTGGGCACAAAGGGAGGAAATCGAGCACCGCAAGACTGTGGAGGAGATCATTGACTTCCTGGAGATGGGGCCCATCAGGAAGACGGTAGTTGCCGTCCTGCCCTATGGTTTGCGGAAGAGGGTGGAACTTGGACGAGCCCTGGCTCTGGAACCGAAAGTACTGCTTCTCGACGAACCCATGGCGGGGATGAACCTGGAGGAGAAAGAGGATATCGCCCGATTCATCATCGACGTATTCGAGGGCCAGGGATCAACATATCCCGAAACACCGGTTCTGAGAGATGGGATCAGTCGTATCGTGCTCGTCGAACATGACATGGGAGTGGTCATGGACATCGCGGACAGGATCGTGGTTCTCGATTTCGGGCGCAAGATCGCCGAGGGCACCCCGGCCGAAATCAGGAGTAACCCCGAGGTGATAAGTGCCTACCTGGGGCAGGAGGCATAGGCATCTCATATCATGCGGGCTGAGTATCGACGGTGAGTGCTTAGACTGATCGTGTTGTGCGGGAGATGCGCTGTACTGCGCACGGAGGAGGGCTCAGCAGGGTAGGGTTGACATAATGCTACAGGTGAACAACATCGAAGTGGTCTACATGAACGTCATCTGGGTGCTGCGTGGCGTGTCGCTAGAGGTAGGTGATGGCAAAGTCGTTGCTCTCCTCGGGGCCAACGGCGGGGGCAAGACTACCACACTTAAAGCCATTTCCGGGCTGCTGAAGACAGAGCAGGGAGACGTAACCAGCGGCAGCATAGAGTTTGATGGTCAAAGGTTGGACAGGCTCCCGCCTGAGGATATCGCAGCGATGGGCATCAGCCAGGTCATGGAGGGCCGAAGAGTCCTCGAGCACCTCAGCGTTGATGAGAACTTGCTCGTAGGTGCGTATTTGCGCAAGGACCGGGCGGGGATCAAGAGTGACATGGAGATGGTCTTTGAATACTTCCCCAAGATCAGAGACCTCCGCCAGCGGACGAGCGGCTATCTCTCTGGCGGCGAGCAGCAAATGTTGGTCATAGGACGGGCGCTGATGGCCCGCCCCAAGCTCATGCTTCTAGATGAGCCCTCACTCGGCCTCGCCCCGCTGCTGGTGCGGGAGATCTACGAGATCATTCACAGGATCAACGCGGAGCAACAAATGTCGATACTGTTGGTGGAGCAGAACGTCAGGGCTGCCCTTGGTGTCGCTGAGCATGGCTATGTTATGGAGAATGGCAGGATAGTCCTGGCTGGCCCGGCGGAGAGGTTGAGAGACAACGAGGACGTCAAGGAGTTCTACATGGGGCTTTCGGCTATCGGCTCCCGAAAGAGCTATCGTGAAGTCAAGCACTACCGGCGAAGGAAACGGTGGCTCGCCTAGCAGAGGGGCACGCGGAGATGACTTCGGGGATGGAGCAAAGTCAGACGGCTAAGGGCGATACCTGGCCCAAGATACTCAAGTACAACTATGAGGTATTCGGCGATAGCCGGATAGCCATGCGCCACAAACACCATGGTATTTGGCAACCGTTTACCTGGAAGGACTACTACCTCAATGCCAAGTATCTGGCGCTCGGCCTGCTATCCCTCGGCTTCGCATTGGGAGACAAGTTGCTCATTGTTGGGGACAATGCGCCAGAGTGGTACTACGCTGAGCTGGCTGCGCAGGCCAATCGGGGGGCTTCGGTTGGCGCGTACGCTGACTTGAGCCCATCGGAGATAAGACACGTTGCTGGCGACTCCGAGGCGAGATTCGCCCTTGTGGAGGATCAGGAGCAGATCGACAAATTGCTCCAGATCAAGGACGAGCTTCCCCTGCTCGAGAAGCTCGTCTATTGGAGCTACAAGGGGCTGGCCCACTACGACGACCCTATTCTCTTGGGCATCAGGGAGGTGCTGCAACTGGGGGAGGCGTACGAGGAGGAACACCCCGGGGTCTTTGAGCAGAATTTGGAGGCCGGCAGAGCGGATGACGTCTGCGCTATCGTGTATACCTCGGGAACCACGGGGGATGCTCCCAAGGGCGCTGTCCACACCCACAGGAGTATGAGGGCCAATGCCGATTATCACTTGCACCTCGACCCATGGCATGAGAATGACAACGTCGTCCCCTACCTTCCGCCAGCCTGGATGAGTGAGCAATGGTTCGGGATTGGATGTCACCTGCTATCTGGGAGCATTCTGAACTTCGTCGAGGGGCCCGAAACCCAACAGCAGGATGCCAGGGAAATAGGGCCAAGCATACTGTTCCATGGGGCTCGCCTATGGGAGAATCGGGCGGCCATGGTTCAGGCACGGATCCAGGGAGCGAGTGCCCTCAAGAGGTTTGCTTTCCGTCTGCTGATGCCCGTGGGCTATAAGATGGCCGATTTGAAGCTGGCGAAGCAGAAGCCGAGCCCGTTCCAGAGCATACTCTATGCCTTGGCCAACGTGGCTCTGTTCAGACCCCTCAAGGATAGTCTCGGTCTTTCGAACGCCAGGATCTGTTATGCCACCGGGGCCATACTCAGCCCGGATGCCTTCAGGTTCTACCACGCCCTCAATCTCCCTCTCAAGAGCCTGTACGGGTCTACGGAGGGGGGAGCTCTGAGTGGCCCCCATACCGATGACATCCGTGTGGAGACCGTTGGCCCCCTTCACAAAGGAGTGGAGGTCAGAATAACCGATGGCGGTGAACTCCTTTGTCGGCATCCTGGCACTTTCGTTGGCTACTACAGGGACCCTGACAGGACCGCCGAAGTACTCAGAGACGGGTGGTTCCATAGTGGAGACAGCGCTTTCCTCACGGACGATGGTCACCTTGTCTTCGTGGACAGGGTGCATGACCTCGTTGACCTGGCCAGTGGCGAAGAGCTGGCTCCCCAGGCTATCGAGAGCGGCCTGAGATTCAGTCCCTTCATCAGGGACGCCTGGGTTCTGGCCGGCCCGGATGGGGCCTACATCTCGGCAATCATCATCATCGACTATGACAATGTGGGTAGGTGGGCCGGACAAAGGAGGATGTCCTATAGTACCTTCACCGAGCTGTCCCAGAAACCACAGGTCTACGAGTTGGTGAAGATGGACATTGATAGAGTAAACCGAGCTCTACCGCCAGGCGCGAGGATCAACAAATACGTCAATCTGCACAAGGAGTTGGACCCCGATGAAGCCGAGTTGACCAGAACCAGGAACCTGAGAAGAGCGTTTGTGGAGCAGCGCTACCGCGAGCTCGTCAACGCCATCTACAGCGGCCAGGCCGAGGTGCCGGTAGAAGCTGAGGTCAGGTACCGCGATGGGCGAATGGGAGCAATAGAGACCACCATTAGCATCGAATCCATTGAGGAGGTTGCCCCATGACCTTCTTTCTACAGCTGGTGATAACCGGGTTCGCCCTCGGTATGGTCTATGCGCTGGTCGCCATAGGCTTTGTGATCATCCTCAAATGCTCCGAAGCGTTCAACATTGCCCAGGGACACTTCGTGATGATTGGTGGCTACCTGGGCTATACCTTCCTGGTAACGTTCGGACTGCCGATATGGGCAAGCCTGATTCTGGCGATCGTAGCGGCCATTCTGATGGGCCTGCTCATAGAACGCCTTGCCCTGCGGCCTCTGGTGGGCCAACCAGTACTCGCCGTCGTCATGATGACCATAGCCCTATCCACTGTACTGGAGGGCGTGGCCACCCTGGTGTGGGGAGGGGAGTACAAGACCTACCACGGAGTATTGCCGACCGTCAACCTGCAACTCGGTGAGCTATCCATACCCTCAGAGACATCGATTGCCATGATCGTCTCCATTGTTGCCGTGGCCGGACTGATGCTTCTCTTCCGCTACACCAGAATTGGCCTGGCGATGAGGGCCACCGCCGATGATGAGCAGGTAGTGCAGAGCGCTGGTGTGAGGGTCACCACTGTCTATGCCCTCTCCTGGGTCATTGCCTCCGTCGTTGGCGTGATCGGCGGCATTCTCTTGGGTGGCGTTTCTGGGGTCATGATACCGCTGGCCCAAGTCGGCATCAAGGCATTTGCTGTCGTGCTGCTGGGGGGAGTGAACTCCATCGTCGGGGCCATCGTGGCTGGGGTGATACTAGGTGTGCTGGAGAATGTGGCCGCCGGGTATCTGGACCCGCTACTTCCTGGTGGTGGGCTGGCCAGTGTCTTCCCCTTCATGGTCATGATAGTCGTGCTAATCTTCAGGCCCCACGGTCTCTTCGGTCTAGAGAGGATAGAGAGGATCTGACAGATGAGTCTGCCCTCTGGAACCTTTGCACAGAACTACGCGCAGGATGTCGCTATCCTCCGCACCAAGTCACAGTGGTTTGTGCTGCTGGCCTTCCTCGCTTTCCTTCTTGCGTGCCCGCTGTTCTTCAGCGACAGGATACTGACGATTATGACCATAATCGGCATCACGATTATCAGCGTGCTCGGCTTGAACATCCTGACCGGCTACTGTGGCCAAATCTCCATGGGGCACGCTGGTTTTATGGCAGTGGGTGCCTACACCTCGGGCATCCTGACCGCCAAGCTGGCGTTGCCATTCTGGGTGGCTCTACCATGCGCGGCCCTGACCGCGGGAATGATAGGTCTGATCTTCGGCCTGCCATCACTGAAGATCAAAGGCTTCTACCTGATCATGGCGACGATAGCCGCCCAGTTCATCATTGTCTGGGTCATAATCCAGCTGCGCAGTATCACCGGCGGTCCTGATGGCTTGTCTGTGCCCAGGCCTGAGATAGGCGGCTTTGTATTCAAGTCCAAGGCCAGCTACTTCTACCTGGTGATGACCATCACCTGTCTGGCTACATTCCTGGCCCAGAATATTGTAAGGACCAGGGCAGGTAGGGCCTTCGTGGCGATCAGAGATAACGACTTGGCGGCTGAGGTCATGGGCATCAACCTGTGGACCTACAAGCTGCTGGCGTTCTTCATCGGTTGTGTCTACGCTGGTGTGGCTGGCTCACTGCTGGTTCACTACTTTGCCTTCGCCTGCCTTGATCAATTCCCATTCATGAACTCGGTGTGGTATCTGGGCATGCTCATTGTGGGTGGTATGGGCAGCATCCCGGGGGCCATCTTTGGAGCCGTGTCCCTCAAGCTGCTGGATGAGCTGGTCACCGTCGTGGGACCAATCCTGTCCTCCATTGTTGCCGCCCAGGCGGCGGCCTCACTAGCTCTCATCAGCCGCGGGGCAGTGATCATGCTTTTCTTGATCTTTGAACCCCGAGGGCTGGCCCACCGGTGGGACACGATAAGGGCGTACTACAGGCTATGGCCGTTTTCGCACTAGGCATGCGGTAAGCGAGCCCGCGGCAGACTGCGGGCCAACCTCGCAGGATCGATTGAGGGAGGTGATCGGCCTTCGTACAAGCGCGCTTGATGGGTGTTGACTTCGATTTCCCCAAAAGGGGTGGGCTCCCTGCTGGACCGCTGGACGACGAGCATCGATAGGAGGACAAGGAAAGTGAAAGCACATCTTGTGAGAATACTGATCGTGGTTCTGTTATTGTCGATGGCAGTCAGCGCTTGCGGCACACCAGCACCGGAACCGACGCCTGCTCCCGGCGAGACTCCGATGCCGACGACACCGCCGCCAACCCCGGTCCCGACGGAAGCTCCACCAACAGTGCTGTACGTCGGTGGTGCCATGGCGCTGACCGGTGCGTATGCTGAGGATACGGCGGCGGTTCTGGCTGCCTATGAAGACTACGCGCAGTACGTGAACGAGACCAAGATGCTGGCTCCGTGGCGAGAGGAGAAATTCCCCGCTGACGTAACCCTGGAGCTGCTGTGGCGCGATGATGAGCTCAACGTAGAGAAGGCTCTGACCATCTACGAGGAGCTCAAGGGCATGGGCATCCTGGTCTACAGGATTGGTGGGTCACCACAGGCGCTAGCGCTGAAGGATCTGCTGAATGAGGACCGCATAGGTGCTCCCAGCATGGCCACCGGACCCTACCTGCTATCGCCGCCGCAAACCGTCCTTACCAGTTACCCCATCTACACCGACAGCATGGTGGCCGTCGCCGAGTGGTTCTTGGAGAATTGGGAGGAAGACAGGGCACCAAGGGTTGCCATCCTCACCGCCGACAACGCCATGGGCCGGTCGATCGAGATACCTGAGTTTCAGGACTATCTCACGGGGCTGGGATATGAGTTCGTGGGCACCCAATACGTTCCTCTGGTACCGACCGCTCCACCAACAACTCAGCTTCTCTGGCTGAAGGAGAACAACGTCGATCTCACGGTAGGGGTGATGATCAACCCCGGTTCGCAGCCGACGATCAAGGAAGCGGTAAGGTTGGACATGGGGCCCCATCTCGGCTACAAGATCACGTTTGCCTGCGCCACACCGAGCCACCTTCAGGTGTTCCTGCCGGCTATGGGCGACCTGGGTGAGGGTTTTGTTGTCGGTGGTGGCTACGCCTCTTGGGATGACACCGGCCCTGGGATGGAGTTCGTCAAGGAATTGCAGGAGACCTATCGCCCCGACGACCCAGTGACTCACATCATGTACGCTCACGGCGTCATTGAGGCCATGGTCCAGGTTGAGGCCCTGAGGCTTGCGATGGAGCAGGTGCCTGCGGGTGAGCTCACGCCGGTCGATGTGCTGGAGGACGGCTTCTTCATGATCAAAGACCTGGACACCGGTGGCTTGGCCAGTACGCCGCTGACCTATGGTCCAGGTGATGTGGAGGGCATGGAGGAGGTGCGTGTCCAGCAGATACAGGATGGGAAGATTGTAGACGTGGGCAACTATCCACTTCGCCACATATACAAGTAGGAGTAGCCAATCGCCCGGGGGCTCCGAGCGCGGAGCCCCCGGCAACTTCCCTCGGCATCAGGCGTCCGACGGTCCCACTTAGACAGGGGCTAACGTAGCTGTGTCTGGCGAATCTTGCAGGCTGTGCGCTATGTGCCCACATAGCGCACAGTGCGTTTCGATGCTGGAGTGCGGTGCGACGGACTCAGCTTACTGAGCGGCGCCGAGATGTTGCTAGAGGTTGCTCGCGGCCGCGAGAGGGGTCGGGCGATAACTGGTGCGCCCCGGAGCGAGAAGTTGCGGGAGGTCAAGATGACGCTCACCCCGAACGATCTGGATACACTGGACAGGTTCCAGTTCGAGACCCAGCCCGTAGGAGTGAAGTTCCTGGTCGAACGACCAGACGCGGTTGACAGGCTGGGCGAGAAGATGGCCTTCTGCGAGATGCTCAAGTGGGCGCAGGAGGGGAATGCTTTCTACGCCAGCGCAGAGAACCATACCTGCGCGGCGGGACCATACGTGCTGGGGCAAGCAGAGGCAACGGAGCCATTCGTGAGCGGGCGCTTCGGAGCCGGGCTGAGGATCTTCGAGGAACCAAGAGCGGCGAGCAGGCTGTATTTGTATGTCCCCAGGATAGGTAGAGGTGTCGTCAACTACGTTGCCTTCTCTCCCCTGGACAAGCTCTCATTCGAGCCGGATGTGTTGGTCCTGCTCGCCAACACCAGCCAAACGGAAATCTTGCTCAGGGCCATGAGCTATAGAACGGGGCAGGCGTGGTCGAGCAAGTTCTCCAGTGCCATAGGGTGCGCGTGGGTCTTCATTCATCCATACTTGACTGGGGAACTGAACTACGTGACCACAGGTCTTGGGCACGGGATGAGGCGCAGGAAGCTGTTCCCCGAAGGTCTCCAACTCATCTCCATTCCCTTTGATGTGCTGCCTTCCCTGCTCCAGACCCTGCAGGACATGTCGTGGGTTCTTCCTGCCTATGAGCCCGATGGACCCGAGTTTGTCAGACGACTGCTGGGAGAGTTGGGGTTGGGCCCGCCAGATGATTGAGCGCCATTTGGACGTGGTGGGTGACGATATTGCGGGGTTTCAGACCAGATGATAGGTCCGCGGCCGTGGCCCAGGTGGCAGCCGGGTCGATCATTGCCGGTTCCTCGATGAATGCTTGAATCCCAGGGCACTGGGGCTGGATCGGGATGCCCTCGAAGTCATGGACTGGCGCCGTTTGGCCTCGGGTAGCGGGACCGTCCTCGAGACCACCCGGGCATGGATGGTGCATCTTGACCGCTGGTATTGAGGCTCCCGGTGAGGGCTGGGTCATCGACATCTCCGCGTCTTAGACCAGATTGCCGGGGGGCACCTCAGTCATGATTAGTTTCTCCTCCGCTGATGACTGTCCCCACCTGCTTGTACTCGAGAGGGACTGGGAATGATTGATTTCAGCCTGAGTCAAGAGCAACTGGCCCTGCGCCGGCTGGCCAGGGACTTCGCGCAGAAGGAGATAGCGCCGCGTGCCCTCGAGTTGGAGCAGCAGCAAGCGCACTCTGACGAGATAGTCGAGGAGTATTACCGCGCTGGCCTATTACACTACGGCATCCCCGTGGAGTACGGGGGGAGAGGACTCGGCAGCCTGGAGGGGTGTCTCCTCGCCGAGGAGCTGGCGGCGGTCTGCGGGGGGGTTGAGGTCGGACTGTATGGGAACATACTGGGCGTGCTGCCTCTGCTCACCGCTGGCAGCCCGGAGTTGAAGGATGAGCTTCTACCGCGGCATTGCTCCGGGCCCAACCTGGCTGCTCTCTGCGTCACTGAGGCAGGGGCTGGCTCCGACGTGGCGTCCATACGCACCAGGGCTAGTCGCGTGGGCGATGAGTACGTAGTCGAGGGCACCAAGCGTTTCGTCACCAACGGCGGCGTAGCCAACTTGTATTCGGTGATCGCCAAGGAGGACCCGCAGCTGGGTCTCAAGGGCTTGTCAGCGTTCGTGGTGCCCGCTGGTACCCCTGGCCTCTCTCTGGGCAAGAAAGAGGACAAGCTGGGCCAGCGCTCATCGGACACGCGGGAGGTGATCTTCGAGGGGGTTCGTATCCCGGCTCGCTTCCGCCTGGGGGACGGGCTGGACGGTTTCGAGGTTGCGATGAAGACGCTGGACTCGTCGCGACCAGTGGTGGGATCGCAGGCGGTGGGCATCGCGCGTGCCGCACTGGAGGCGGCGGTAGCCTACCTCAAGGAGCGGGCTCAGCCGGGAGGAGCTCGCCAAATCGCTCAAGGCAAACAGCTGACGCTGGCCGACATGGCGACCAAGCTTGAGGCCGCGCGGCTGCTCTGTTGGCAGGCTGCCTGGCTGGGTGATCAAGGCCGCCGCAACACCAAGCAATCGGCAATCGCCAAG
>DATKVP010000173.1:0-5168 GCA_035530015.1 Anaerolineae bacterium
CGACCAGGGGGGTGTGATCAGGATCGGTGCTGGCGTGACTCACCAACAGATAGCCGCGTCGCCGCTGCTTCGACAGAAAGCGGCCGTGCTGGCCGACGGTGCAGCAGCAGTGGGCTCCCCGCAGATACGCTGCATGGGAACGGTGGGAGGCAACATCGTCAACGCCCAGCCAGCAGCGGACACAGCCATACCTTTGCTGGCTTTGGGCGCAGAGGCCGAGATCGCCAGTAGCGACGGTGTTCGGCGGCAGCCTTTGGAGGATCTGTACGTCCGCCCCGGCGTGTCCAAGGTAGACGCCAGCGCGGAGATCATGGTTGCACTGCGCTTTCCCGGTCTGCACGGCAAGCGTGGCTCAGCGTTTGCCCGTCTGGCGAAGCGGAGGTCGCTGTCCCTGCCAATCCTGAATGCCGCCGCGGTGGTCTGCCTGAGTGACGATGGCACGATCTTTGAAGACGTTAGCCTGGCCCTGGGTCCTGTGGCACTTACCCCCTTCCGGGCGCGCAAGGCAGAAGAAGCTCTGCGGGGCCAGTCGGTTGATGGGGACGCCATTGTAGAGGCCATGGAGACGGCCAGCGCAGAGGCCCAGCCACGCACCAATCCTCTGCGGGGCTCCGCGGAGTATCGTCGGGACATGGTGCAGGTCCTCCTGCGGCGCGCCCTGGAGCGCGCTGTGGCTGCGGCCCGGTCCTGAGCGACGCTGAGGAATACCCAAGGGAGCGCGATCAGATGGAAACTCTCACTATGCGACTGAATGGCGAAGAGGTCACGCTGGCGATTGAGCCCGACGCGCTGCTGGTGGATGTGCTTCGTCAGCAACTGGGGCTTACCGGCACCAAGGAGGCTTGTGGTGAAGGTGAGTGCGGAGCATGCACCGTGGTCTTGGACGGCCAGCCTGTCACCTCCTGTCTGGTACCGGCGCTGAAGGCTCAAGGGCGTGAGGTTTGCACCGTCGAGGGTCTGGCCTCGGGTGGGGAGCTGCACCCTCTTCAGAAATCCTTTATCGAGCACGGAGCGGTCCAGTGTGGATACTGCACACCCGGGATGCTGATGTCGGCCAAGGCGCTTCTGGACAGGAACCCACATCCCACTGAGCAGGAGATCAAGGAAGCGATCTCCGGAAACTTGTGTCGCTGCACCGGCTACGTGAAGATCGTGGAAGCGATCAAGGCAGCGAGTTCGGACTGACCAGCCGTCATGGAGGGAAGAGGCATGTCGGAGGAGTATTCCTTCGTTGGAAAGCGCGTACCGAAGCTGGACGCACCTGAGAAGGTCACAGGGCGGACCGTGTACGGTCACGATATGAAGCTCCCGCAGATGCTCTACGGCAAGATCCTCAGGAGCGCGCACGCACATGCCCGCATCCTTAACATCGACATCAGCAAGGCGAAGGCCCTGCCTGGAGTGAAAGCTGTGATCACGGCGGCGGACATACCAGATATGAGGATTGGGTGGGCCCGGGATCACCCCGTTCTCAAAGCAGACAAGGTTCGCTCGGTGCGCGACGAGGTGGCGGCTGTGGCGGCGGTGGACGAGGATACAGCCCGGGAGGCCCTGGAGCTGATCAAGGTAGAGTACGAGGAGCTCCCGGGTGTGTTCGATCCTGAGGAGGCGATGAAACCAGGTGCGCCCGCGATCCACGCCGAGGCTCCCCACAACATCCAGGAGAAGATGCGTCAGTCTTACTACCACGGCGACGTGGAGAGGGGCTTTGAGGAGTCCGACGTTGTGATCGAGGATCGCTTCCGGCTGCCCTTTGTGACGCACTGCTGCATGGGCACCTCCTTCTGCCTGGCCAGTTTCAGCCCCTCCGGAGACCTGACCGTCTGGAGTTCTACCCAGATGCCTTTCCTCTACCAGCGTGACTTGAGCATGACGCTAGGGATCCCAGCCAGCAAGCTCAGAGTCATCAAGGCTACCATCGGTGGCGGCTTTGGCAGCAAGTTGGACATGTACCCCTTTGAGCCCATCTGCGTCGTGCTCGCTCAGAAGACCGGGCGCCCGGTGAGGATAACCTTCAGCCGAGAGGAGGAGTTCGTCTCCTCTCCCACCAGGCAGCCGGTGATCTGCGACATCAGGAGCGGTGCCAAGAAAGACGGCACGCTGACATCTCGAGAAGTGCGCATGATCCTGGACAACGGGGCCTACAGTTCCTGGGGGTCCACGACGCCGCTGGTCATGATGCTAACCATCTCCTCACTGTATCGTGTGCCCAACGTCATGTATGACGTGGTGGTGGCTTACACCAACAACCCCTACAGTGGCGCCATGAGAGGTTACGGCAACCCTCAGGCCACATACGTGGTGGAATGCCACATCGATATGCTGGCCCACGAACTGGGCATGGACCCCATGGAGTTGCGCTTGAAGAACGCCAACCAGCCCGGTGACGTGACCGGACAGGGGGTCAAGATCACTACCTGCGGCCTGACGGAGTGTATCGAGCGGGCGGCCGAGAGCGTGTCGTGGAAGGAAAAGCGCGCCAAGCCGGGAAGCCGGGGTGTGGGTATGGCCTCGCTGATCCACGTGGGGGGCGGAGCACGTATCTACCCCTCCGACGGGTGCGGAAGCACCCTCAAGGTGGACGACTTCGGAAAGGTGACTCTGATCAGCGGATCCACCGACATGGGCCAGGGCGCAGATACGGTGATGGCCCAGATAGTGGCGGAGGAGTTGGGCGTCCCGTTGGAAAACGTGAGCGTCATCAATACTGACACCGATATCACGCCTTGGGACGTGGGCGCTCATGCCAGCCGCACCACTTTCGTCGCGGGGAACGCAGCTCGATTGGCGGCAGCCGATGCCAAGCGCCAAATCCTGGAGGCAGCAGCGGAGAACCTGGGCGAAGAGGTCGATAATCTGGACATCAGGGAGGGGAAGATCTTTCGCAAAGGCGAGTCTGAGGAATGGATCCCCTTCGCCAAGATGGTGCGCGGCAAGCACTTCCGCCCGGACGGAGACATCATCCTGGCCAGGGGTTGGTACGAACCGCCGACGGAGAAGCAGGACAAGGAGTTCCGCGGCAACATCTCCGCCGCCTATGGTTTTGCCGCCCAGGCTGTAGAGGTCGAGGTGGACACTGAGACTGGGGAGGTGAGAGTTCTGAAGATAGCGGCCGCCCACGACGTGGGACGAGCGATCAATCCCATGGCCGTGGAGGGCCAGATCCACGGTGGGATTTCCATGGGCCTCGGCTATGGCCTGTATGAAGAACTGGTGGTGCAGGAGGGACGGGTACTCAATCCGAACTTCGCTGACTATGCCCTCCCCACCGTCCTGGACATGCCTGAGATTGAGTGCATCATTGTCGAGACGGACGACCCTGCCGGTCCTTTCGGGGCCAAGGGGATGGCAGAGCCCGCCTGCATACCAACGGCACCCGCTATCGCCAATGCCGTGTACGATGCGGTGGGCGTGAGGATTCGGGACCTGCCCATCACGCCGGAAAAGGTCCTCAAAGCGCTGAAGGAAAAGGAGGCGGGAGGCGAGGCTGAGAGATGAAGAAGCTGTTCACCGACGTCACTGTCTTGAGCATGGAACAGGCCACTGTCCTGCCGTATCTCACCTACAGGCTGGCTGCGGAGGGGATGGAGGTCATCAGGGTGGAGCACCCGGAGCGAGGTGATCCCAACCGCTTGGTCGGCAGCAACGTCATGGGTGAGGAGGCGATGGACAGCTACTTCTTGCCCAACAACGTCGGCAAGAAGGCTATCACCCTTAACCTGAGAGGCGAGGAAGGTCGGGCAGTGCTACGCGACCTGATCCTCAAGCTGGATGTGGATGTGTTCGCCACCAACCAGCTTCCACGCAACTATGCAAAGCTAGGTATAGCCTACGAACAACTCAGCGCCATCAAGGAGGATATCATCTGGGTAGGCATGACTGGCTTCGGGCCCGACAGTAACGAGGCGGCCTATGACCCTATCCTGCAAGCGAGGGCTGGGATCATGGATCTGACCGGCGAGCGGGATGGCGCGCCGCAGGTGTTCGGGCTGCCCATGGCTGACCTGGGAGCCAGCGAGCAGGGCTACGGGCAGATCATGAGAGCGCTATACATCCGGGAGGCCACTGGTGAGGGTTTGCGAGTGGACATTTCCATGTTCCAGAGCCTGGTCTCCTGGGAGGTGAACCCGGTCATGCTCACCAAGAGCTTTGGTGCGAAGATCACGCGTAGAGGTAATACCCACGAGTTCTTCGCCCCGGTTTCTGTATACGAGACTGCAGATGCGTACGTCTACATCGCCGTGGGCAACGACAGGCAATGGCAGGCTTTGACCGAGCTGCCAGGGTTCCAATCCCTCTACAGCGAGGAGCGCAAGACGAACGCCGGGCGGATAGCCGACGTGGTTCGCGTGAATCAGGAGATAAACGAAATAACCAGGACGAGGAGCACGGAGGATCTGATAGGACTGCTCCAGAGTATCACCGTCCCTGTCTCCACCGTGAACCGCATTGAAGATGTGATAGAGGATCCCCTGATCAATGACAAGATGATAACGGCAGTCGATCCGCGAACGGGCACAAAGGTGTATCTGCCACCCATCCCGGTCATCACCCCGTACCTGGAGTCCGTGGGCATGCAGATGACCTTCCCGCCGCGTATGGGTGAGCACAACCAGGAGATCTACGGCGACGTGCTGGGCTATGATGAACGGAGGATCAGTGAGCTTCAGAAAGCAGGGGTCATCTAGTGAGCGCACGTAGTAGGAAAGTGGTGCGACGATGCAGGATCTGACTCTCAACCCGAACCTGCTGAGTGTTCCTCTTCGCAAGGCGGGCAGGCCGATCGAGGAGTTGCGACAGGAATACGGCCTGGAGACGATCATCGGCCTGTCGGGAAATGAAAACCCTCAGGGGCCATCGCCCCTCGCCGTCAAAGCGATGAGGGAGGCACTGCCCTCTGCCAATCGATATCCCGGCACATGCGAGACAGAGCTGCGCGCGAGAATCGCGGAGCGTATGGGGCCAGGGTTCGACAAAGACAACGTCATCGTGGCCAACGGTTCGTCCGACGTCCTGCGGTTGGTGTGCCAGGCATTCTTGTTTGGAGGTGGCGAAAGCGTTGTGTGCACTGCCACCTTCCCCCTCTACGGGCTCTACACACGGATGTTCGGTGGTCAAGCAGTGCTCGTGGGCGCAAAAGACTACGAGTACGATCTCCCTGCCATGTC
>DATKVP010000174.1:0-6938 GCA_035530015.1 Anaerolineae bacterium
GTCGTTGTCCCCGACCGTCACCTTCAGTCCCAGGGACTCCGCCGTTCCTGGCACGAGCTCCCGCAGGATCCCCCTCATGGTATTCCCATCAGCGGCCACGCTTATGCCCACGATCCGGCCCTCAAAGCCCAGCGCCTTGGCTCCCACCAGCATCCCGGCCTGCGTGCCTCCCGAGCCGGTGGGCAGAATGATGGCGTCAACCTGCACGTCCAGCTCGTCGAGTTGCAGCATGAGTTCTTCCATAGCAGCGACGTAGCCCGTGGCGCCGACAGAGGTGGATCCACCGAGGGGTATCGCGTATGGGCGGTGACCGGCCCGCTCGACTTCCTCCGCCACCTCCCTCATCACTTCTTCCAACGGGTCGTCGCCCGCCCAACGTACCTCGGCTCCCAGCAGGTCATCCAGCAACAGATTGCCGTTCCACTCGGAGGGGTCGGAGCCCGTGAGAATGAGCACCGAACGCAACCCATACATGGCGGCAGCAGCCGCAGTCTGTCGGGCGTGGTTGGATTGCGGACCGCCCACCGTGAGCACCGTGTCTGCGCCCTGGGCCAGGGCATCAGCTATGAGGAACTCCAGTTTGCGGGCCTTGTTCCCTCCTGTGGCCAACCCCGTCTGGTCGTCTCGCTTTACGAAGATGTGCGGCCCACCCAGCTCCTGGAATAGGCGCTTCATCTCCATCACGGGCGTAGGCAGGAAGGCGATGGGCACACGGCCAGCTAACGATGCTAGCATGTTCTCTCCTCCTCGACACCACGGCGTTCTCTGGCCCGCATTATACCACACCTCGGCTCACACCCTCAGAGACGAGGAGGGGCAGACAACCTTCCACTTCAGTCGAGGTTGAAATCAGCCCTGCCTTATGCTATACTTTTCCTAGGATTACAACCCTGAATGGGCCGTTAGCTCAGCTTGGTTAGAGCACCTGCCTTTTAAGCAGGGTGTCGCTGGTTCAAATCCAGCACGGCCCATCTGAGCCACCCTAGCTCAGTTGGTAGAGCAAGCGCCTCGTAAGCGCTAGGTCGTCGGTTCGAGTCCGATGGGTGGCTTTGGAACATCATTGTCTTGGGCTGACCAAGTGCGGGGTTGGCCTTTTTTTTCAGGGGGCGAGATGCCGCTGAGAACAACTGCTGAGTGGTATGCCGACGGCCTATCGCTCTTGGAGTCTGGATTCTTCGGCAGCGCCATCGAATGCTTCGATCGCGTTCTGGAAGCCGAGCCGCACCACGGCAACGCCTGGGTGCTCAAGGCCACCGCCCTGTCGGGGACGGGAAGCTACGAGGAGGCTCTAGCGTGTCTGGACAAAGCCCTGGACATCGACCCCCTGGACGTACAAGCCTGGCAACAGAAGGCGGTGTGCCTTTCCGCACAAGGGAGAGAGGACGAGGCTGTAGAGTGCCGTCTGCGGGCAGAGAGCATAGCTGCTAGCGCAGTGGAGGCTGACGGCGGCGAGAGGCAGCCTGAGGCAAAGATCTACGGTACGGCGGACGGACTGACGAGCGACTCAGTTTCTGCGCTGGCTGCCGACGAGGAGGAGGCCTGGTTCGCTTACGCGAGCAGCGAAGGTGTAACGAGACTAACCTTCGAGGACCAGCGCTTCCGAACCTACACTGAGGATGACGGACTGACGAGCAACGCAGTGAGGTGCATACTCCTCACAGACGAATACGTCTGGCTGGGCACGGACCGAGGTGTGAGCCGTTTCGACAGAGAAGGGCAGTGTTGGACCAGCTACACCGAGGAGACTGGACTCAAGGTCCCCATCGTCAATGATATCGCGCCCGACGGCGAACTCCTCTGGCTCGGAACCAGCTCGGGGCTCCTCGTTCTCGACCCGACCACAGGTAGATCCGTCATCTGCTCGGGCGGGCGAGATCCCTGGAAGATCGATCATCTCCTCCTTGACGGCGACCGCATCTGGTGCGGCACGAGCGAGGAGAATGCGGGCCTATCGGTGTTTGAAAAACGCGCGGAGACCTTCGTCGAGCTGGGCGCAGGTCCCTGGGTTCAGGGGATGCAGCTCTTCCTGTGGGGCGACACGGAGAAGCTCTGGGTAGCCACACGGGATTGCGTCACCATCGTAGATCAGGCAACGTACGAGACGGAAGTCATACCAGTACCAACCATGTTAGTCACGGGTATGGCAACCGGGATGGCCCGCCTGCTGCTGGGCACAGACCAGGGTCTGGCTGTGGTTGACGCCCAGGAGGGCAAAGTGCTGGTGAATAAGACGGATCTCGCCCATGGCCAGTACGTAACGGCGGTGTGGGGCACCCCAACCAGAGAATGGATAGCAGTCGAGGGAGAGGGCGTTCTCTGCCTCTCCTACTCTTGACAACCGCTTCTAGCTAGCATATAATAGTATGGTTGAGCACCTTTCAGGGTTGTGAGCGGTACTTCCACGGGTCGGTCAATGCTGCGTGGGCTGTCGCCGTTGTCAATAAACATATCGCGTACAACCGTTGTCCAAGAGCGAGCGTGGACCGCCGCCAAGACAAGTTTATATGGCACGCAAGGCTACCAAGAACAACAAACCTCCTTTGTGGAGACGCTTTCCCATCAGCCTCGAGCCCCGTCTGCGAGAGGAGATCGTGGGCTTGTTGCTGATGGCTGTCGGCGGCATCACACTGCTGAACCTCCTGTCGGTGAGCCACGCACAAGGCTTCCTCGTAGACAGCTGGTCGATGCTGCTACGATGGATATTCGGCTGGGGCGCCTTTCTGGTGGCGTTGACCACGGTCGTACTGGGGGCAGTCCTCTTGCTGCGAAACATGGAATCAATCCGAGCGGTATCTCGCCTGAGGATCGCCGGCTGTTTTCTGCTCGTTCTCAGCCTGCTGGGATTGCTTCATTTCTTCTACCCGGATCCCCTGCGCCTGGCCCAGGAGGGTCGAGGCGGCGGTTACATCGGGTGGGCCATCACTACAGCGCTTTACGCCGCCCTGGGAGATATCGGCGCCTTCCTGGTGCTACTGCTTGTAGCCCTGACGGGCGTCTTCCTCATCGTGAGCGTATCCCCTGCGCAGATGCGGGACGCGGCAGCGTCCCTGAGCAGGCGGGCGGCGTCCATCTATCAGGACCATGTGACGCCCTATCTTGAGACTCTGCAAGAGCAGGGCGGGGTTCCGCAAGAGCCCCAGCAGGTAGCGCTGCCAACCTCACTGACCGCCGAAGAGGCCCCACTGGAAAGCTCGATCGTTCCCCAGCGGGCGGCGGACTCTCCATCACGACCCGGGCGACCGAGACTCGAGGAGGGTCCACTCCCTTCGCTGGAGCTACTCGAGGAAGTGTCGGTCGAAGCCTTCAGCGAGACGGAGGCGCGGCGCAAGTTGAGGACCATCGAAGACACCCTCGGCAGCTTCGGCGTGCCCGCCAAGGTGGTGGAGATCAATCAAGGCCCCACGGTTACCCAGTTTGGCGTCGAGCCAGGCTACGTTGAGCGAAAGAGCTCCGACGGTGAAATGGTCTCCAGGAAGGTGCGGGTGAGCAAGATAAGCTCGCTCTCCAAGGACCTTGCCCTGGCTCTGGCTGCGGCGCCGATCCGCATCGAAGCCCCAGTGCCCGGGCGCTCCATGGTGGGTATCGAGGTACCCAACGATAAGATCTCCCTCGTTGCGCTGAGAACGGTCATGGAATCTGAGGAGTGCCGCCGCATTGACTCACGCTTGAAGATCGCGCTCGGCCAGGACGTATCCGGCCACCCCGTGGTAGCCAGCCTCGACATGATGCCTCACCTGCTCATCGCCGGGGCGACCGGATCCGGTAAGAGCGTCTGCATCAACGCCATCATCACCTGCCTTCTCTTCAACAACTCTGCGGCGGGGCTCAGACTACTGATGATAGACCCCAAGACGGTGGAATTGATTCATTTCAATGGGCTTCCGCACCTGGTGGCACCGGTGGTGACAGATATGCAGCGCGTGCTCCCAGCCCTCAGATGGGTGATGGCAGAGATGGACCGTCGCTATTCCTTGCTGTCGAAGGTCGCGGCACGCAACATAGAGGATTACAACCACCGGAAGCTGCCGCCGAGCGAAGATCCCCTGCCCTACATCGTAGTAGCCATAGACGAATTGGCCGACTTGATGATGATGGCCCCAGATGAGGTGGAACGTATCATCTGCCGGCTGGCACAGATGTCGCGCGCCACGGGCATCCATCTGGTCATCGCCACGCAGCGGCCCTCCGTCGACGTGGTCACAGGGTTGATCAAAGCCAACTTTCCAGCCCGCATCTCCTTTGCGGTGACCTCCCAGGTGGATTCCCGGGTCGTCCTGGACAGCGCAGGAGCCGAGACGCTACTCGGGCAGGGAGACATGCTCTACATGTCGCCTGACTCCTCCAAGCTCGTGCGCCTGCAAGGGTGCTTCGTGTCAGACCGGGAGATTGCCCGTGTGGTCGAGTTCTGGAGCCAACCAGGAACCCTCGCACCCGACACCACCGCTCCGTGGGGCGAGATCGAAGAAGTAGAGAGCAAGGAGCAGCGCGATGAACTACTGGAGGAGGCCGTGGCGCTGTTGAAGAGACAGGAGCGTGCCTCAACCTCCCTGCTGCAAAGACGCCTTCGGATTGGCTACCCCAGGGCAGCCAGGCTCATAGACCAGCTAGAAGATGAGGGCATCGTCGGCCCTCCCGAGTCAGGGGGACGTTGGAGAACAGTCCTCATCCTGGATGAGGACGAGGAGACGGAGGAGGACGATTGGGAATTGTGACTTTGAGAAGAAGGAGAGTATATGGCGAGGAAAGAAACGGAAGAGAGAATCAAGAAGAGTAAGGGAATCCAGGCCGAGGGCGTGGTGGTCAAGGCTCTGCCTAATGCCATGTTTCGGGTCCAGCTAGACAGTGGACCCGAGGTACTGGCGCACATCTCCGGGAAGATGAGGAAGTACTACATCCGCATCCTGCTGGGCGATCGTGTTCTCGTAGAGCTTTCACCCTACGACCCCACGAGGGGGCGCATCCTTTACCGATACAAGAAGTAGCGAACGGGGCAACCAACACCGCACAGGGGACCGAGTACATGCGGTGATGACAGCGAACGAGGGACGCCCCGCAGCTCTCTTCCGTGTTTGGGTGACCAGATGATCTACTTCGGAACGAGCGGCTTTAGCTACAAGGACTGGGTAGGACCCTACTACCCGCAGGGTACGCCGCGCAGTGAGTGGTTGGAGTACTATGCTCGCGACTTCAACGTAACAGAGCTGAACTTCTCCTACTACCGCGTGCCCACCAAGTCCACGCTGGAGCGACTGGTTGCCAAGACGCCAGACGATTTTCTGTTCACCCTGAAGGCCCACCAGGACATGACACACGACAGAGGCGCGAACGAAAGCATCTTCGCCGAATTCGTCGAGTCCCTGGAGCCACTCATCCAGTCAGGTAAGTTCGGCTGCATCCTGGCTCAGTTTCCCTGGTCCTTCCGTGCCGGGAAGGGGGGACTGGACTATCTGCGTATCGTCCGTGACCGACTAGACGATCTCCCGGTGGTCATCGAGTTCCGAAACCGTGACTGGATCACTGACCGTACATTCGAGTTTCTGAGGGAGAACGACCTCGGTTTTTGTTGTGTCGATCAGCCTCGCCTCAAAGGGCTCATTCCGCCCGTGACCGAGGCCACCAGTTCCATAGGCTACGTTCGCTTTCACGGTCGCAACGCCAAGAAGTGGTGGCAGCACGACGAGGCCTGGGAGCGCTACGACTACACCTACAGCGAAGAGGAGCTGGAGGAGTGGGCACCGAAGATAAGCAAGCTAGAGGAGAATACGGAGAAGACTTTCATCTTTGCCAACAACCATTGGCAGGGGCAGGCTGTGCAGACCGCCAGACAGCTGCGCATGCTATTCCCCGACCTTGAGCCAAGGAGGTAGCCAGATGTCCGGGCACTCGAAATGGAAAACCATCAAACGCAAGAAGGCAGCGACCGACTCCAAGAGAGGGCAGGTCTTCACCAGAATCGCCCGCGAGTTGGCTATAACCGCACGAGAAGGGGGCGGGGATCCCGAATCCAACTTCCGCCTGCGCCTCGTGATGGACAAGGCCAAGCAGGCGAACATGCCCAAGGACAACATCGAGAGGGCCATCAAGCGCGGAACCGGGGAGTTGAAGGGCGAGTCTCTCGAAGAGATGATGTATGAGAGCTACGCTCCCCACGGCATCGCCCTCCTTCTTGCCACCTTGACCGACAACCGCAATCGTGTCGTGGCCGATATCCGGCGCATCCTCAACCGGCACGGCGGTAAGCTGGCGGAGAGCGGCGCGGTGAGCTACCTCTTCGAGCAACAAGGCTTCATCTCCGCAGAGGCCGGCGACACCGACCCCGAAGAACTGGCTCTGCTCGTCATAGACGAAGGGGCCCTGGACGTCAACATCGAGGACACCACGCTGGAAGTCTACACCGACGCCAAGGACTTGCAGAAGATCAAGGAGGTTCTGGAGGCGCAGGGCATCGCCCTGGAAGCGGCAGACCTGACCATGACGCCCAAAGCGATGACCGAGCTCAGCGAATCCGACACCTTCAAGGTGATGCGCATCGTCGAGGCGCTGGAGGAACTCGATGACGTCCAGCAAGTGTACACCAACCTTTTCCTCACGCCTGAGCTGGTGATGAAGTACGAGGAAGCACAGGCATAACACGCTGGCGGACGCCTATGTTGGTCCTGGGTATCGATCCTGGCACGGCGATAACCGGCTGGGGACTCGTGAGCAGAGAGGGTGGCGAACTCGCCCTCGTAGACTACGGAACGGTGCGTACCTCCCGTGACGCGTCATTGCCCCAGCGACTCCAGGTCCTCTACCGGGAACTGGGACAGGTCATCTCCAGTCACCAGCCGAGCGCCGTGGCCGTGGAGAAGCTCTTCTTCAACAAGAACGTGCGTACGGCCATGACCGTCGGCCAGGCGAGAGGAGTGGTCCTCCTGGCCGTGGCAGAGGCTGGCCTG
>DATKVP010000175.1:0-15182 GCA_035530015.1 Anaerolineae bacterium
TCGAGCGTCTCCAGACTCTCGGTCTCAGTGGGCTCTATCATCAGCGCCTCGTCAACGATGAGCGGGAAGTATACTGTCGGCGGATGAAAACCTAGATCGATAAGCCTCTTAGCAATGTCCAGCGTGTGGACGCCGAGTTTCGCCTGCGCCTTGCCGGAGAACACACACTCGTGCAGACAGCTTCGTTCGTATGGCAGGTCGTAGTAGCCCTTGATCTGTGTCAGAAGGTAGTTGGCGTTCAGCACGGCGTTCTCACTCACCTCTCTCAACCCGCGCTCACCCAGGGATCGAAGATAGGCGTAGGCCTTCACCATCACACCGAAGTTGCCGTAGAAGCCACCAACGGGCCCTATGGAGAGAGAGCGATCGTAGTCGAGGTAGTATTCGGCGCCGCTGGCAGCAGCTTCGTCCGGACCCCGGCGGGCCACAACAGGCACAGGAAGGAAAGCGCTCAGTTCTTCCGTTACCGCCGTGCCTCCGCCTCCAGGTCCGCCCCCTCCGTGCGGAGTACTGAATGTCTTGTGCAGGTTGAGGTGCAGAACGTCGGTGCCCAACTCACCAGGCCTGGCAACCCCGAGCAGGGCGTTCATGTTGGCACCATCGCAATAGATCAGCCCTCCGGCACCATGGACTATCTCCTCGATCTGCAGAATGTGCTCCTCGAAGAGCCCCAGCGTGTTGGGGTTGGTGAGCATCAGTCCCGCCACACTCTCGTCCATGAGCCTGTCCAGTTCCTCTACGTCGATGTTGCCGCGAGCGTCCGAGGGAACAGTCACCACCTTGTATCCACACATGGCAGCACTGGCAGGGTTCGTTCCGTGGGCAGAATCCGGGACGAGAACCGTGACCCTGCCCTCGTCTCCGCGGCTCTGATGATAGGCCCGGATGATCAGCATGCCTGTCAGTTCCCCATGGGCTCCCGCCACCGGTTGCAGACTGACCGCAGGCAAACCCGTGATCTCGGCCAGGTACTCCTGCAACTCACACATGAGCTGCAAAGCCCCCTGGACGGTCAATTCACTCTGCCAGGGATGGATCTGGATAAACCCTGCGTAGCGGGCCACGTCCTCGTGCATCTTGGGGTTGTATTTCATAGTACATGAGCCCAGTGGGTAGAACCCGGTGTCCACACCGAAATTCAACTGAGAAAGCCGGCTGAAATGCTGGACAATCTCTCTCTCACTCAGCTCTGGCAACGGCAACTCATCACGCAATAGGTCCTCGGGCAGGACGCTTTCAGGTACATCCAGATCGGGCAATCGGCAGCCCGTTCGGCCCGGTGAACTCAACTCGAATAGCAGAGGTTCCGTCATCTCTCTTCACCAATCTCCGTCAGGGCCTCCACCAAGTGGTCTATGTCCTGTCTGGTGTTCATCTCGGTGACGCAGAACAGGAGACACTGGGCCAGGTCTGGATAGTCCTTCGCCAGTTCGTAGCCACCTATGATGCCGTGCCCCCAAAGCTGGTCATTAACCTCAGACGCGGGCACCGGCGTTCGGATCACGAATTCCTTGAAGAATCTCCCACCAAGCCTCTCATACCCCGGCAAAGCGGCGATTGCCTCAGCGGCATAGTGAGCCTTGTGATAGCACAGCTCGGCGACCTGCCGAAGGCCCTGCCTGCCCATCACGGCCAAATAAGTACCCGCCGCCAGCGCCACCAGCGCCTCATTGGTGCAGATATTGGATGTGGCCTTCTCCCTCCGAATGTGCTGCTCCCGTGGCTGCAGCGTGAGAACGAATCCTCTCCGTCCCTCTGCATCCGTAGCCATTCCCACCAGGCGCCCTGGAATCTGTCGCAAGTACTTCTGGCGGCAGGCGAATAGCCCCACATATGGGCCCCCGTAGCTTGGTGGGCTGCCCAGACACTGTCCCTCGCCCACCACGATGTCGGCACCCAGGTCACCTGGCGCCTTCAAAAGTCCCAACGAAATGGGGTCCGCACAGACCACGAGAAGGGCGCCAACCGAGTGCGCCAGTTCACTCAGGAGAGCCAGATCCTCCAGACCACCAAGGAAATTGGGATGCTGTACCAGGAGCGCGGCAGTTCCATCGTCGAGCAACTGCACCGCCTGGGATGTATCGACGACTCCGTCCTCAGCGCGGCCAATCTCCTGTATCTCCATCCCTATGCCCTGAGTATACGTCCTCAGTACCCGACGATATGTCGAATGAATGCTCGAGGCCACCAGCAGCTTGTACCGGTGCGTGACACGAGCAGCCATCAACCCAGCTTCGGCCATCGCCGTCGCTCCGTCGTACATGGAGGCGTTGGCCGCGTCCATCCCGGTCAGGGCGCAGACCATGCTCTGAAACTCGTAGATCGAGGTCAGTGTGCCCTGGCTGACCTCTGGCTGGTAGGGCGTGTACGCCGTGTAGAACTCCCCACGGCTGGCAATGTGATCGACAACTGAGGGCACGAAATGGTGGTAGGACCCTGCGCCGAGAAAGCAGGGATGATGATTGAGATCGCTGTTCTTCTCGGCCAGAGCCTGAAGCAGCCTTTTCACCTCCATCTCGGACAGAGGATCAGGCAGGTCGAGTTGCGGGTACCTCTTTTGGGCTGGGACGATCTCGAAGAGTTCCTCTACGGAATTGATCCCCAGAGTCTCGAGCATCTTGGCCCGATCAGTGTCAGTGTTGGGAATGTATGAACTCATGATTCCTACTCTAGGCTCTTCAGGAGGGCTGCATATTCTTCTGCTGTCAGCAACTCATCCATCCGCGCCTCTTCCTCGGGCTGCACCTTGACCATCCAGCCGCCCTCGTAGGGGTCCTCATTCACGAGTTCCGGTCTGTCCACGAGATCCTCGTTGACGGCCACCACCTCACCGCTGACGGGGGCGAACAGGTCGGATGCAGCTTTCACGGATTCTATGATTCCGAAGGTGTTGGACTGCTCCACCGTATCACCCAGTTGGGGCAGTTCCACGTATACGATGTCACCCAGCTGCTCCTGGGCGTAGTCGGTGATGCCCACTGCGGCCAGCCCTTCGTCCAGCTTCACCCATTCATGGTCCTTCGTGTATTTGCGATCCGTCGGCTCCATACCCTACGATCTCCCTTCCCATACATCAGGCCCGGCCTGTCTTTGAACAGGAATCCCGGTCCTAGAGACTACTCATCTTGGCGCGAGCAGCAATGAGCCCCAAGATACTCTTGCCATCGCAGATGTCGCCATCCGCCACCATCTCCAGTGCTCTCTCTAGAGGCAGCTTGACCACCTCAATGGCCTCATCCGCTTCCACACTCTGTACACCCGGAGTCAAGCCGGTGGCCAGGAACAGCCAGATCTGCTCATTGGAGAAGCCGGGCGAGGAAAAGAAGGCGTACAATTGCTCCATTCCCTGCGCCGAGTACCCTGTCTCCTCGCGCAGTTCTCTGCACGCGCACGCGCGCACGTCCTCACCTTCTGATAGAGTCCCGGCGGGTATTTCCAGTAACATCATACCCAGCGAAGAGCGGTACTGCTTGACGAGCAGGACGTCTCCGTCCTCATCGATGGCCACGATGCCTACTGCCCCTCCGTGCTCGACGATCTCCCTCTCGGTGACCCGACCGGTGGGCAATCTCACTGTGTCGACGCGCAGGCCAACCACCCTGCCCTCGTACACGCGCCGGCTCGAGATCAACTCGTCGCTCAAACTGCTCCTCCCAACAGAATCAAACGGCCACCGGATAGAAAGCCGATAGCCATCCAGCGGTCCCCAACCGCTTCCGGAGCGTCTGCTCAGCTCTCTTGGGGGAGAGGGACACGTCCGATCCAGCCGCTCAATCCACTGCGCGACAATCCGCCCTGAAGGATGGGGCGAGCCCCGGCCCACCCAGGACGCTCTATGGTATGCGCAAACTCTGCCCGACGTAGATCGTGTTTACGTTGGGCAGATTATTGGCGTAGGCAATCGCCCAGGCCGTGGTGCCGAAGCGCACAGCAATGGACGACAGGGTGTCTCCCGTTTGCACCACGTACGTCTGACCGCCAGCCTGGCTAGACCCAGCACCCGGTATGGTCAGTCGTTGTCCCACCCATATGTAGTTCGGGTTGATGATCCCGTTGGCTCTGGCGAGGGCATCGACGGTCGTGCCATACAGACTGGCGATCGACTTCATCGTCTCCCCTTGCCGCACGATGTGCACCGCGGGCTGCGGAGATGGCGTGGTTGCACCAGGGATAATCAGTACGTCGCCCGCCCTGATCAAGTCGGGATTGGCCAGGTTGTTGGCGGCGATAATGTCCTGCGCACTCACCCCATAGCGACTGGCGATAACCTCGATCGTCTCTCCCCAGGCGACGACGTGCTCGACACCCTCCGTGGGAACCGAGGGGGGAGGCTGCGGCGGGGCAGCAGTCGGCTCGGAAGCTACAACCGTCGACGTCTCGCCGCCTGGCGGCTGCGCCGTGACAGATGCTGACGGCTCAGAAGTGCCCGCTGGCGAACTGCCCGGCGTCGCCTCTGATGGTGTGGCCGGGGTGTTGGTCGCCCCCTCGGGGTGCGCCTCTCTTGTCGGAGTCGGAGATGGCTTCGCCCGTTCACACCCCGCTAGCCCAATCACCAATGCCAGCAAGATCAGCAAGATACCAGTCAGCAACAGGTTCTTTCTCATTGGGCGGCCTCCTCACGATAGCTGTCCAAGCGCATCGCAGCCATCATACCACAACCCAGAAGACGCGTCAAGAACAGATGTAACGGCCCTACCGGTCCAAGCGACCACCGAAACGGTATGCCGTGAGGCAAAGACTGAGGCCCGGTCCACCACCCTCCGGGTTCGGCAGTCCTGCAGCACGAACACATGCCTGGCCTGCCAACCAATGCGCGGATAAGCCGCAGGCATCACGCCTGGGTCCTGGCACTCCGGATCAGGAAGAGACACTCCGCCCTGTCTCCACGCTTGGCTCCCACCGTGGTACCTCCGTCGCCTGGCTGTCCCGAAAGCCACGACCTCACGTGCCAGCCCGCGATGAATGGCCCGCCTCAGCCAGGTACTCCTCGAAGGCCTCCATCGCCTTACCGTCATGCAGCACGAAGAGCACTTCCTGAAGACCAGTGTCACCGGCCAGGTGCTCATTCACCGTGTCTATCATGATCTGAGCCGCTTTCGAGTGCGGGAAGGCCCCAATGCCAGTCCCCAGCGCAGGGAAGGCGACGCTCTTGAGCCCCAGCTCGTCGGCCCGCAGCAAGCTGCTCTTTGTAGCAGCTTTGATCTTCTCAGTGTCCGTCGCCAGATCGGTGGCCATGACCGCGGCATGAATCACGTAGCGCGCTTTCAAGGCTCCAGCTCCAGTGACGACAGCCTCGCCCACGGGTATCGGACCCTGCCTGATAGCCTCGTCCTCGATCTCGCTTCCTCCAACTCGCTTGATAGCACCAGCCACCCCGCCGCCCATCCACAGAGCATTGTTGGCCGCGTTGACGATAGCATCCGTTTCCACCCGCGTGATGTCGCCCTTGTGCAGACTCACCCTGGACACCTAGTTGTCCTCCTCCATGCTGGCCAACACCTTCGCCACTGCATCTATGGCCGCTCTCTGCTTCCTGTACAGGTCGGACTCACTCATGGACAGGCGCATGGCGATCTGAGTGATCCTCAGGCCCCTGACAAACTTCATCTCCAGTATGTTGTACAGAATCCACTCCTTGGTCGTGAGAGTCCTCTTGCCTTCAGGCGGCTTGAGCGCCTCTATGGCCTTGTACAACACGGAGCGCAACGCCTTCGTAGGTACCTGACCGCTCTCCCGTGCATATCTCCTCACGATCTTCATCGTGAGTAGCGGGCTTTCTGTCAAACCCGGTCCTCCCCAGTAGTGGCTGAGCGCTTCCTTCACGACCTTGGGGAAATCCGGCGCGCTCACTGGGCTGTGCTCGATGGGTTCCAGCATGGGCGACCCGACGTAGCGCGGGTGGCTTTGCCAGCGCTGGATGAACTCGATCTCAGGGGTTAGCTCCCACAGCAGAGTGAAGATACCCCGCTGCAGCTGCCAATCCTCGAGAGCCAGGGCTGCCTGGTCGATCAGCGTCACGGCGATCTCGTTCTCTCTTTCCGTCAACTCCAGCTTCTCGAAGGCTACTGTGACACCAAGAATGCCCAGGATCTGCTCTCGCGACCGAGCGCGCAGCGGCAGAAGCCAGTAGTCGCCGTGTTCGCTGAATAACTCCTGCACCCGATCGTGGGTTCCCTCTCCGTTGCCCTCAGCCAGTAGCTGAGCTAGGTCTTCCAGATCGAACTCCCGAACAAACCGCGTCGCCTCGATTCCTGGTCCGCAGATCGCCTGCAGCTTGGCCATGCCCTCTCGCTTCGTGACCACGAATCCGCTCTCCACCCGCAGAAGGTCGCAGAAGGCAGCCAGGATGTTCTCCAAGAGCTGAGACAGGTCCGTGGTGGTAAGCAAGCGCGTGTCCAGCTCCCGTATCCACGTTATCTCAGCGCTGTCACGCCGATAGATTAGTAGATCGACGAACGGGGTAGCGAGGCTGATGAGCACCTGCAGCACGACTATGCCCACGATTACCGCGAAGACGAGCACGGTGTCGCGCGGCAGTCCCAGAATACTCTCTACCCTTGGAACAACCAGCATTAGTGCCAGCAAGCAGACTCCCACCAGGGGCCCGCGCAGCAAGTAGTTCACCAGGCTGCGCTTCACTACTCTGTCCGGCGTCAGAGCCCCATAGAAAGCCACGCTGTAGGCGAGTATCACCGTCATCAGGGCGATACCGAGATTGCCCAAAAGCACGATGAAGAGCAACGGGTTCGCCGAGAAATAGTCCGGCAGACTGGCGAGCAGCATATATGGGAACGCGCCCAATGCGGGTGCGGCGAATGACACAGCCAGATAGGTCATCCGCCGTCTCGACGTCGACGTCACCGTTCTGCGACGAGCCCGCTCGATGTTCAGCACCCCCATGGCGGTCACAAGGAAGAAGTAGACGGAGAAGACCCAGAACAGGGGCCCAGCCTGGAAGTAGACTGCCCACGAGGTATCCACACCGTCTCTCACCAGTAGTGAGGTGGAGACAGTCAGTAGCACCAGAACGGTGCCGAACAGATAGGTCGTCACCACCAAGCCTCTGCGCAGACGGGAAAAGGAGTTGGTGGTTCTCAGCACGGCGTCGGAGAACTGTAGGTAGGCCGCCGGTATGAAGGCGATGCCCAGCCACTGGAACTTCAACCACACGAAGCTCGTGGCTTCTTCCTGAACGTTGATGAGGATCACATCAGCGGCGTGGACGACCGTCACGAAGGCAAGCAGCGCACAGAAAGCTCGCGCCACCGAACTGCGCGGGTTGTGGCTGATAATGTAGACCAACAGGGAGAAAGCGACGATGACGTTGGTGGCCGACAATATCAGGTTGCCCAGCGACAGGACACCCGTAAGGGTCACGCCCTGCATCACAGGCTCCGCATCTCCTGGGTGAAGTCCCCCCCACCAGTGTCGGCCTTCACACCAGATTGCTCACGACTGCACTGCAATTCTCGACTAACCTCCCCGCACGAGAGTGACATAGTAGTAGGCAACCACAATTGCGAACAACAGACTGTCCACACGGTCCAGCATCCCACCGTGTCCAGGAACCAGTCCCCCTGAATCTTTCACTCCCATCTGTCGCTTGATCATGGACTCCACAAGGTCGCCGCAGATGGCGGCCAGGGGGACGACCAGTCCAAAGCCCAGAGACCAAGGGGCGGACACGCCCAACAGTTGGCCGAGAATCAGAGTCACGACTGCGGCTCCGAACCATCCAGCCAGCGCCCCTTCCCAGGTCTTTCGGGGGCTGACCCCGGAGAAGAAACTGCGTCTACCCCACAGTCTGCCAAAGACGTACGCGAAGCTATCGCAGCTCCAGGCGGCCGCCAAAGCCAGGATCATCCACGACAGTCCTCCTGTAAGATCCCTGAGCTTCACGAAGTAGGCTGGTAGCAAGCCCAGGTACAGCGCTCCAGCCAGGGTCAAAGACCAGTCGGAAAAGGGTTGTTCTCCGCGGGTCGCCCGGGTCAATTGCCAGCTGAGGGAACCGATGAGGATGAGGACCAGCCCGCCGAGCACCTGGTTTGGCGCCAGCAAGGCGACCCCAAGGACGAGGAACGCCGTCAGGCCAAACTGCAAGACATAGAGGGGTCGGTAACCACCGCGCGCCATCATCCGCTGATACTCACGCCCGGCCAGGAGAGACATTGCCAGTACCGCTCCAAGAAACGGCACACCACCGAGGTACACCGCCGAGAGGCTAATGAACCCGTAGACCACACCACTTATGATGCGACGGCTGAGAACGGACAATCTACACCTTCAGCCTGCCAAAGCGCCTCTCTCGCTGAGCGTAGGCCTGCAATGCCTTGTTGAGCGCCTCCTTGTCGAAGTCCGGCCAAAACGTGGGCGTAGAGTAGTACTCCGCGTAGGCAGATTGCCAGATGAGGAAGTTGCTGAGCCGCATCTCGCCACCGGTGCGAATGATCAGGTCTGGGTCGGGCAATCCGGCCGTGTAGAGATAACGGCCGAGCAGCTCCTCGTCAACCTCGCCGGGGGGGACGTGCTCCTCGAGGAGCCTCTTCACTCCACGGACTATCTCAGACCGTCCGCCATAGTTGAAGGCCACATTTAGAATCAGCCGGTCGTTCTTCTTGGTCAACTCGATGGCGCCCGCCACAGCTGCTCGTAGTTTGTCAGGGAGTCCCTCGAGTTCGCCGAGGTGGCATAGCCTCACGCCTTGTTCATGCATATTCCGGACCTCGCTCTCGAGGACCCGTTCCAGGATCCCGATCAATCCCCTCACTTCTTCGCGAGGCCTATACCAATTCTCGGTCGAGAAGGCATAGATCGTGACGACCTTGATCCCATACTCGCCGCAGGCCTGCAACACCCGTCGGATGTTCTCGGTCCCAGCGCGGTGGCCTTCGAGTCTAGGTAGACCCTGCTGTCGTGCCCATCGGCCGTTTCCGTCCATGATGATGCCGACGTGATAGGGTATGGATGATTGAGACTCAGAGAGGTCCATTTTCTACCCTAGACTTCCATGATCTGCTTTTCTTTGGCCACCCCTACTTGGTCTATCTCTTCCACGCGCCCATCCGTCAACTCCTGCATCTTCTCCTTGGCGCGGTAGTACTCATCCTCCGAGGCAAGCTTCTCCTTCTCCGCGTCTCGCAGGTTCTGCAATCCATCGCGTCTGCAATTGCGGATCGACACTCGCGCTTCCTCAACTCGCTTCTGCACCATCTTGACCAACTCGAGACGGCGTTCCTCCGTCAACCGCGGTATGGACAGACGGATGACCTTGCCGTCATTCGCGGGGGTCAGGCTCAGGTCGGACTTGAGGATAGCCTTCTCAATCTGAGGCAATGAGGACGGATCATATGGACGAATCACCAGAAGCCGCGGTTCGGGCACCGAGATCGTGGCCAGCTGGTTGAGAGGAACGTTTGTTCCATAGTACTCGACCTGAAGCCGCTCCACCAGCACGGGCGACGCTCTTCCAGTCCTTATGTTGACCAGGTCATTCTCTAGAGCCTCGATGCTTTTCCTCATCCGCTCGTCGGTTTCCTTCAGTACGTCCTCGACCATTAGGATCCTCCATCCTTCGAGCAAGCGATAGTCAACTGGCGGAGACCAGGGTGCCCAGGCTCTCGCCACGAACGACTCTTACTAGACTGTCCGGCGCCCAGAGATTGATGACGACTATGGGCAAATCGTTCTCCATGCACAGGGATATGGCCGTGCTATCCATCACCCCGACGCGCAACTCCAGGGCTTCGAGGTACGTGAGCCGCTCCAGCTTCTTGGCGTGGGCGTGCACCTTGGGGTCCGCATCATACACAGCGTCCACCTTGGTGGCCTTGATCAGGATCTCGGCGTCCACCTCCATGGCTCTCAGAGCTGCTGCGGTGTCTGTCGTGAAGTATGGATTGCCCGTACCGGCCCCCATGATCACTACCCGGCCCTTCTCCAGGTGCCGGATTGCCCGTAGCCTGATGTACGGCTCGGCCACTGCGCGCATCTCGATGGCCGTCTGCACGCGGGTGGTCACCCCGATCATCTCCAGGGCATCCTGCAGCGCCAGGGAGTTGATCACGGTGGCCAGCATGCCCATGTGATCGGCTGTCGACCTATCCATGCCCTGCGCTATGCCGTTTTGCCCACGCCATATATTCCCCGCGCCGATGACGATGGCCATCTGGACGCCAGAGTCCCTGACCTCCTTGATGATGGAGGCAACGTCTCGCAGTCGGTTGGCATCTATGCCGTAGCCGTCCACGCCAGCAAGCGCTTCGCCGCCAAGCTTCAGGAGTATTCTTTCGTACTTCAACTTGCGCTCACTCACCACACCCACTACGGCCCTTGTGCCGTGCGCCATCCGCCTCCAGGACAGCAGGGCCGCACAACCCCCACAAGGCCCTCCCGTGGCACCCACCGCCCATCTGTCAGATGCCTATTCTCCCCCTAGCTCGAACCGCGCGTAGCGCCGGACTTTGATATTCTCTCCCAACTTCGCTATCCTGCTCGCTATCAGGTCACGAATAGCAACGCCCTCGTCCTTGATGAAGGGCTGCTCCAGAAGACAGACTTCCTCGTAGTACTTCTTCAGCTTGCCCTCCAAGATCCTCTCCATGACCTCTTCGGGTTTGTCGCCCTCGATTTGCTCCCGCTGCCGCTGCCGTTCCCGCTCGATGGTCTCTGGGGGAACGTCCATCGGGTCCAAGTAGTGTGGATCTGTTGCTGCTACTTGCATGGCCAAATCGTGCGCCAACTCTCGAAAGTCATCCGTTCGCGCCACAAAATCGGTCTCGCAGTTCAACTCCAGGAGTACGCCGAGTTTGCCTCCACCATGGATATAGGCTTCCACGAGCCCCTCTTTTGCCTCGCGCTCCGCCTTCTTCGCAGCGATAGCCAGGCCCTGCTTCTTCAGCAACTTCTCCGCGTTGTCGAAGTCCCCTTCCACTTCTGCAAGGGCATTCCTGCAATCCAGGACTCCTGCGCCGGTAAGCTGTCGCAGCTCCTTTATCATGTCAACAGTAATATCCATCTATGCTCCCTCGTCTGTATCGCCGGTGTTCTCGGAATCGGCCCGCTGAGCAGAGCCATTTGCGCCGCCTATCGTCTCACGGCCCGGGGCACCCTCGGAACCGACGTTCTCCTTCTCGTCCTGAGGTGTCTCCTCGGCGGCGGTGAATTCCTCCACCGCTACCGGGACGTCCTCGCCTTCCTTCTCAAACTCGCCCCACTCCTCCGCCACTTCCGCGCCCTCCTCTTCCTCCTCAGCTAAGAGCGCTGCTCGGATCTGCTGTCCCCCGACTACGGCATCGGCCAGTTTGTTCGATATCAGCTTGATGGACCTAATCGCATCATCATTGGCGGGGATCACGTGATCGATCGGGGCGGGATCGCAATTGGTGTCCACCATGGCTATGATTGGAATGCCAAGCTTGTTCGCTTCCTTCACTGCAATCTGCTCGCGCCTTACGTCAGTTATGAACACCAGACTGGGCAAGCGATCCATGTTCTTGATGCCTCCCAGTCTGCGATTGAGCTTGTCCATCTTCCGCTCGAGGTCGAGCACCTCCTTCTTGGTCAGCCCCTGGAACTCGCCTCTTTCCAGTCGCTGTTCGAGGTCGATCAGATAGTCAATACGCTGCCGGATGGTGCGATAGTTGGTCAATGTGCCACCCAGCCAGCGCTGGTTGACATACGGCATGAGACACCTCTGAGCCGCAAGGGCGATGTTCTCCTGTGCTTGCTTCTTGGTGCCCACGAATAGGAGCAGACCACCGCTAGTGATTTCCTCCCTGATTAACTCGGTGGCTTGCTCCAGTCGCTGCACAGTCTGCTGGATATCGATAATGTGGATGCCGTTTCGCTCGGTGAAGATGTAGGAACGCATCTTCGGATGCCATCGCTTGATGCGGTGGCCGAAATGTACGCCTGCTTCAAGCAACTCCTTCATTTGTACTACAGCCATGCTCGTACTCCTTTTTCTCGGTTGGGGCTTCCGTCCTCTTCATCCCGCGCAGGAGCCTGGCGTACACGGCTCGGCACAACCAGGCACCCCCCGCCCAGTCGGAGGACGTGCTTTCTCCAGTATATCCACTATATCATATCATATAGCTCCGTCGCGGGCAAGCACATAGGCGTTGCGGGATGAGGTGATCGCATCCCGAGAGAGGTGGTACTGCAACACACGTTCCGCGCGGCGGCACTGGACTCGGTGTGGAACTCGGCAACCGTCCCTCCTCGCAAGGTGGTCACGCTTGGCCTGGGTCCCGGGCTATGCTATACTATTCGCAATCGGTACGCCTTGCAGGAGAATGAAAGGGAACACTGAAATGGTAAGTGACGATTTACTGCAGATTCTGGCGTGTCCTGCGTGCAAGACCAGAGTAGAGCTGGTCAAAGAGAGCTGGTTGGCCTGCACCAACGACGAGTGCCGCCGCAAGTACCCCATTCGAGACAGCATCCCCATCATGCTCATCGAAGAAGGGGACAAGTATATTGACGTCAGCGTTGAAGACCTCGGCATGCCCTGAGGCGGCCGCTGGTGGACACGTCGAGAGGCTGGCCATGATCGCACCAGACATGTGCAACTCAACTCGGGGTACATCGCAGGCTGCAAGTCCACGCAAGTAGTGCTCGTAGTACACACAGGCGCCTCGACGACGAGACGCGGGAGTTCGATTCGGTGGCGGTGGGCGATTGAGAGTCCAGTGTGAAGGGAGGCTTTTCGCAATGGCGGAGACGGAAATCGGCAGAGTAACCAACTACTTCTCGAAGATAGGGGTCGCTGTCATCGAGCTGACCGCGTCGATAGAGCTAGGAGACGGCATTCGTATCGCGGGGGGCGACCGGGACTTCCAACAGCAATTGGATTCCATGCAGGTGGAACACCAACCGATCGAGGAGGCCGAGGCTGGCCAGGAGATCGCCGTTAAACTGGATCAGAAAGCCCGGCCCGGCGACACGGTCTACAAGGTAGAATAGGACGCGCGGTAGATTTCGAGACTTCCGCCCTGCCCTGGCCAAGCGCCGGGCGCGGTCGGATGCGTGAAGGAAGACCTCATCCGCAGGGCTCGACAGTCGGATGCTTCAGTCGGCTCCCGTGAGTGCTGGAAACCTCAGTCCACAGGCTTTCGGTGCAACGGGATCCAGCCCGCCAGACACAGGGGGCGGCGAGTGGCTGACCGAACTGACGAGGCAGCGAGCTCACCGATCTCCAAGGCCGAACAGGTGGTCACCGAGCCGATGTGACTCACTCCGGAACCAGCACGTAGCTATCATCGTACTGCCCAAACGACGAGAGGCGAGGTTCCGGCACCTCGTCTCTCGGCTAAGGAGGAAGTAAAAGGAGGAGATCAACTCTCCTTTCGATTCTATAGTGATCGCGTGAGCAGAGTCAATAGTACTCTACTCCTATCCAGAGTCTCCCTGGCGGACGTATGGGATCGCCAGCCTGGGTGTTACGGAGGAGATCGTGGCCAAAGCGACGGTCAAGTGGACGGGCAAGGGACAGTTTGTGGGCACCGACAGCACCAGGCACAGTGTGGTCATGTCCACCCAGGACGAAGAGAACGCCACCGGAATGAAACCCTCCGAACTGCTACTAGTAGCGCTCGGCGGATGCACCGGGGTGGACGTGGTCTCCATTCTAAAGAAAAGTCGCCAGAATCTCACGAGTCTGGAAATCGAGGCGACGGGAGAGCAAGATGCCGACCCTCCGTGGGTTTATCGAAAGATCCACCTCGAGTACAGGCTGCACGGCTCTGGGCTTTCTAGCGAAGCCGTCGAGCGAGCCATCAGGCTCTCGGAAGAGAAGTACTGCTCGGTCCGCGTCACCATCTCTGGGACAGCTGAGGTGACCAGCAGTTACACCATCGTGCAGGATGACTCCTAGTGCGTGAGCTGACAGCGAACCTCATCAGGTGAAAAGGCGGTCCCAGGGCGGAAATTCAGGTACAGGGGGCAGGACGAAGTCAGCATGGCGAGAATCATAGCAGTAGCTGGAAAGGGCGGCACCGGAAAGACTCTGGTGTCGGCCTTGCTCATAGGATACCTCATTGACCAGGGCCGAGGGCCGGTGCTGGCTATCGACGCGGATCCCAGCACCAATCTGGATCTCACGTTGGGCACCTCCATCGAAGAGACGGTGGGCGACATCCGCGAGGATACGTCACAGCAGGTAAGCTCAGGGACTTTCGCGTCGGGCATGAGCAAGCCAGAGTACCTGGAACTCAGGGTCAACCAAGCCCTTGTGGAAGAAGACAGCTACGATCTCCTCGCCATGGGCCGCCCAGAGGGCCCGGGCTGCTACTGTGCCGCCAACAACATGCTCCGACAGTCGATCGATCGTCTGTCCAAGTCCTACGACTACGTCGTGATAGACAACGAGGCCGGGCTCGAGCATCTCAGTAGACGGACCACCCAGGACGTGGATCTGCTGCTCATCGTCTCCGATCCCACTATCCGGGGTCTGGCGACCGCCGAGAGGGTTGCTCAGCTCATACACGAGCTCAAGAGCCGGGTGGGGCACATCCGGCTGATCGTGAACCGCGTGCCGACGAACGAGAGCGGGGAACCGACTCTCGCACCGCACCTCGAGCAGTTCATCAGAGACAAGCACCTGGAACTCACCGGGGTCATCCCACTGGACCCGCTGGTGGCGGAGTACGATAGTGTGGGACGCCCTCTCGTTCAGTTGCCACCAGAATCGCCTGCCCGACGAGCAGTTGAGGCCGCATTCGATTCCCTCGACGGACTGCTCTGAATACTGGGCAAGGCGCACAGGGTCACGCGGGGCAAGGAGGAACAGTGTCCAAGATAGCGGTGACCGGGAAGGGCGGCGTGGGCAAGACTACCCTCACCAGTCTACTGGCGCATACCTACGCTCAGCAGGAGCGCAAGGTCATCGTCATTGACGCCGACCCATCTCCCAACCTGGCCTGGGCTCTTGGCTTTCCGGCCGAGCTTGTAGACCAGATCACGCCGATCGCCGAAATGGATCAGCTCATTGAGGAGCGCACCGGTGCGAAGCCTGGCGGCATGGGTGGATGGTTCAAAATGAACCCTCAAGTTGACGATATCCCCGAGCGCTTCAGCGCGCAGTATCGAGGGATCAGATTGCTGCAGCTGGGCACTGTGAAGAAGGGCGGCGGCGGCTGTATTTGCCCCGAGAGTGTGCTCTTGAAGACGTTGGTCACGCACCT
>DATKVP010000176.1:0-5065 GCA_035530015.1 Anaerolineae bacterium
CAGGGAAACGCCCGTGCCGGCAAGGCCTGCCAACGACCTGGAGGCTCAGGTGGAGGCGGTGTACACCGAGGCTGCGCCTTCGGTCGTCTTCATCACCAGCCGCATCATAACCTACGATTTCTTCATGCAGGCTGTCCCCCAGGAGGGCACCGGGTCGGGCTTTGTCTACGATGAGCAGGGACATATTCTGACCAACTATCACGTGGTGGAGAACGCGGAGTCGGTGTCGGTGACCCTCGCGAGTGGCGAGACATACACGGCCACCATCGTGGGCGCGGATCCCTCGACTGACCTGGCTGTGCTGCAAATCGACGCCAAGAGTCCGACGGTTCCGCTGCCTCTGGGAGACTCGGATCGACTGCGGGTTGGGCAATTTGTGGTCGCCCTGGGGAATCCCTTTGGCCTTGAGCGTACCCTGACCGTAGGGGTGGTAAGCTCCCTGGGCCGCATTATCCAGAGCCCCGACGGGCGTTTCATCGGGGAGGCTATTCAGACTGACGCGGCGATAAACCCCGGGAACTCTGGCGGACCGCTGCTCGATCTGGAAGGACAGGTCATCGGCGTGAACGCCCAGATCGTCAGCCCCAGCCAGGCTTCCGCCGGGATCGGGTTTGCCATTCCCTGCAACGCAGTGCGCCGAGTGGTTCCGCAATTGATCTCCCAGGGCCACTATCCCCACCCCTGGCTTGGCGTCAATCTGCTCGCCCTGACTCCTGAATGGATCCAGGCCTTCGAGCGGTCAGGGACAACCCTTGGAGCGGAGTCGGGTTTGCTGGTCGTGGAGGTCGTGCCTGGCGCACCGGCGGCAGCTGCGGGGATCCGTGCTGGGGGCCGGCAGGTGAACATCGGCAACGCGCAGATTCCAGTCGGGGGCGACATCATCATCGCCATCGACGGTAAGGCGGTTTCGACGGTGCAGGAGCTGACCATCTACCTGGACGAAGAAAGGCAGGTGGGGGACCAGGTAGAACTGACCGTCGTGCGCGATGGTCAGGAAACGACCGTGGCTGTGACACTGGCTGAGCGGCCTCAGCAGTCCTAGCTGGGCCACGCTGGGCTGTGTGCATCGTCGTTGGCAGCGAAAGCATAGACTCTCTCCAGCGGGCACGCCGCCTAGGGGCTGGCGGGAGGTATGGTGGAGCCTCTGCCTGACCCGTTGTCTATGTCCCCTCCTGCTCGTTGGTCGGGAGGGCCGACCGTACGCCCCTGGTTTGATAGGCATGGAGTGGGGCAACGGACGCCTGCCGTGTTCGCGATGCGCAACCGTGGGTGGGCTTGGCGAGCGGTTCGAAAGAACCGCGGAGTCACAGATGAAGGGAGGTGTTTGTCTGTGGATCTGACGGGCCTTCTTGCGATGCTTGGTCCGAGCGTGCGGTCGAACCTGGACAAGATCGTTTTCTCGATACTTGTGATCGTTGCAGGGTACGCTGCATACAGGGCTATCGTTGCTGAGATCAACCGGCTGAGGGACCAGAAAAGGCTGGAAGCGCACGTTGCCTACACGCTGACCAGGATCGTGCAATGGGGCGCTACCCTGGCTGTCTTGTCGGCCGTGTTGGCCCATTTCGGCGTGACAGCGGGCATGATTTCCGGCCTGCTCACGCTTCTCGGCGGAACCATCATTGGTTTCGCAGCCATCAACACCATCGGCAATGCCCTGGCCGGGCTGATCGTGATGACCAGCAGGCCGTTCCGGGTGGGGGATAGGATATTCTTCAACGGGCAATTCGCCGATGTCATCGCCATCGAGTTGATCTACACCAAGATGACCACCCTAGACAACGTCGTAGTCTCCGTTCCCAATCAGGAGTTGCTCAAGGATGAGATCGACAACTTCGGGGAGCACAGGGTGATCAGAAGGCATGTGAGCGTGACCCCTGGGTTTGAGTACGAAAGCGAGGATGTGGAAGCAGCATTGCTCGAGGCCGCCAGGCGGGTATCGCGAGTGCTGAGCGAACCAGAGCCATACGTTTGGATTACAGATATTCAAAGCTACGCCGTCGAATACACGCTGTACGCATTCATCGATGATGCTGGGGCGCTGCCGGAGATAGACGCTGAGTTGCACAGAAGCGTGCTCATTACGTGCAAGGAGCGTGGGATCGACATCAGCACGCCGCTGCTGCTTCGCCAGGTCCGGAGCCAGGAGCACTGATCAGCGAGCCACCATACCGGCATAGGGGGATATCGATGCCAGAGGTAGTCAGCAAGCGATCGGAAAAGTCTGGTCTTCCGCCAGGAACTCTAATCCACGTGGGTGAGCCGAGGGCCGAGAAGCCACGGCTCACGGCCATGGTCTATGATGCTTCGCGGCTCTTGGAGGAAGAGCTGGAGACCATCGGTGAAGCGTTTCCTTTGAGTGAAGCGCCGGCTGTGACCTGGATCAACGTGGACGGCATACATCAGGTGGAGGTGGTGGAAGAGCTGGGCCAGCGTCTAGGTCTACACCCTCTGGTGCTGGAGGACATTCTGAACCCCGAGCAGCGCCCCAAGATGGAAGATCTGGGTGACTACCTGTACTTGGTCCTGAAGATGCTGGATTGGGACGACGCGGGAGGCGAGATGACGGTGGAGCAGGTGAGCATGCTGGTGGGTGCCAACTACGTCGTCTCGCTGCAAGAGCAGCCGGGAGGGGACGTTCTCCGTCCCATCAGAGACAGAATCAGGGAGGCCAAGGGGAGCATCAGGGAGCAGGGACCTGACTATCTCGCCTACGCCCTTCTCGATGGGGTGGTGGACAGGTACTTCGGAGTGCTGGAGGGCCTCGGCGAGAAGGTGGAGGATCTGGAGGAAGAGCTGATAACTAGCCCCACGCCAGACACCCTGCAGCAATTGCACGACCTCAAGAGGAAAATGATCTACATGCGCAAGTCGGTGTGGCCACTGAGGGAGGTGGTCGCGGCGCTGGAGCGGAGCGGATCTTCGCTGATCGGGGAGTCAACAGGTCCCTATTTGAGGGATGTCTACGATCACGTCATCCAGGTGATGGACGCAGTGGAGACTCTGCGTGACATGCTTTCAGGGATGTTGGACATCTATCTCTCGAGCATCAGCAACAGAATGAATGAGGTGATGAAGGTGCTAACCATCTTCGCCTCGATCTTCATTCCCCTCACCTTCGTCGCCGGCGTCTACGGAATGAACTTCGCCTATATGCCAGAATTGGCTTGGCGGTGGGCCTATCCTTCGCTCTGGGTTGTGATGGTCGCAGTTGCAGTGACCATGCTGGTGTACTTCAGACGAAAGCGTTGGCTGTGAAGGTTCGAAAGGGTGGGCGTCCGTCTGTCTTGACCTCGGTCTGAGGAGGCCCGGACGCTACCTGCGAACTTGCCTCCGCCGAATCGGCCGCGCCGGCGCCGTTCCCCGTCACCTGGCGGGGAAGCTGACGACAAGGCCGGGTTCGCAATCTCCTTCCACTGCACTTTCTAAACCCCTGCTAAGTCTGCGGCTGCCCAGGCGCGACCAGGCTATGGGGGCCGGCGGTGGGGCCGGGATAGTGGTCTCTGGCCTAACCCATCTGCTGGCTCGTGGTGGTGGCCGAGCCAGGCAGGAGTCGCACCAGCGGCGATCCGAGCAGGAGGACGAGGGCACTGAGGGCGAAGGCCAGGCGCAGACCCATCAAGTCTCCCATGGCGCCCACCACCACAGAGGCTGCGGATGCGGTGATGAAGGAGATGGCGAGGAACATCCCGTTGGCCATGGCGCGGTTGTCGGGGCAGCTCTCCTGGACGAGGGCCATGAGGGCAGTGCGGGTGGCAGGGCCTGTGGTACCCGCCAGCAGCAGGATGAGAAGCCGCACCCAGCCACTTGCAGCCAGAAAGACGAGCATGAGCGCGGCGGCGCCGGCCATGGAGAGGAAGAGCACCAGACGGCGTCCAAGGCGGTCGCTCATGGAGCCGCCCAGGAGCGCCCCTATCCAGCCTGCACTTGTGATCACGGTTAGAGAGATGCCGGCGAACCACATACTCTCGCCTTCCTGGATCAGTAGAGTGGGCAAGAAGGTCATCTGGGCGGCGCCCAGCAGCGCTCGAACGAGACTGAGAACGACCAGGGGCACCATGAGTGGCCGGAGAGCGTGTAGTCCGTCCAGCATTGAGCCGCGCTGCTGAGCGGTTGGGGGCACTGTGGAGGTACCCCTCAAGAGGATGAGGAGAATCACCGAGGCCATCCAGCCGGCGATCATCAGCCAGGGGGTGCCCTCCAGGCCGAGGTGATCAAGGAGGGCGACGATGATCATGGGGCCGATGGTAAAGCCGACGGTGCCGCCCACCATCCAGATGCCCATGCCCCATCCCAGCTTCTTGCCGGAGAAACGTCCGGCCATGGCGGGTGCCACTGCGTGCAAGAAGGCTGATCCCAACCCTGCTGCCAGCGCGAGGGCGATCAGAACAGCATAGCTGGGAGCTACACCAAGCAGGCTCATCATGGTTCCTGTGATGGCGGGCGCCAGAATGACCAGGTAGCGCAGGTTGAAGCGGTCTCCCAGGTGACCGATAAACGGCTGCATCAAGGCGGGGAAGACCCTGGCGAAGTCGAGAAGGCCAGCCTCCGTCATGGAGAGAGACAGTTTTTCGATCAACGCTGGCAACAGTGGTGCCAGAAAGGCGGAGTAGGTGTCGTGGACTGCGTGGGCGAAGGTGAAGGTAAGAACATAGCCTGTCTGGAAATCGACGGGGGCAGCCTGCGTGCTGGTCCCACTGTCTCCAGGGGGGGCTGGGACTGGCGACGGTTCGTTGGCGACGTGTGTGTTAGGGTTGGTAGACTCGGGCATGACTATCCCTGTGGTCCGCGGTATTGGTCATAAGTTGGATCTGGCACAATAAAGTCTCCGGGGCTCGGCAAGTCGCGGCCCCTGGGGAGGAGTAGAACCAGGGGTAGGCTCAGAAGCATGAGCACCGCACTGACGGCGATGGTGGAGCCTAGACCAAAAAGGTCGCCCATAATCCCCACGGCCAGCGATGCGATGGCCTCGGAGGTGAAGCCCAGGGCGAGATAGATACCAGTGGCAAAGGCACGATTGTCTAGTGAGCGCTCCTGGACAAGTGCCAGGATGATGACGTTGGAG
>DATKVP010000177.1:0-3017 GCA_035530015.1 Anaerolineae bacterium
TGTCGCCGGGGGAGACCAAGGTTGCCTTGACCGTTGCGTCTCTTGGCGCGCGGAGCTCGTTCTCCATCTTCATGGCCTCGACGATGACCAGGATGTCACCCTGCTTTACCTGTTGACCCTGCTTCGCTGGTACGTCGAAGATGAGGCCTGGGATGGGGGATCTGATGACGACAACTTCGTCTGGTTCTGCCTTGTGCGCCCTCCGGGCTTTGGCCGCTCGCCGGGTTCCCTCGTCCTCCACGTGGACGTCGTAAAGCTGTCCCAGGAGCAGCACCCGGTAGCTGCCTTCGCGCTCCTCAACGTGAACTTCGTATGAGGAGTTGTCAACGATCAGGGAATAGAGGGATGGCCCGCCAGTGCTTTCGATGCTCGCCGCGTGGTGCTTCTTATCGACGATGATCTCGTCCGCGTCGTCGAACCCGATGTGGAAACTCTCGCCATCGATACTGGCAACGTAGGTCATCGTCCCATGGCCTCCCAGCGCCCGGCCATCCTCCAGCTGTTGCTCGCGCGTGCTTCTTGATGCTCCAGCGTGCCCACACTGCTGCGGCGCTTGTCATGGGCGACCATGGCCGCGGCAATGGCGGCGGCCTCGAGGAGATCCCTGCCGTTGGACTGCTGCATGGCAAAGCGGCTCTCCACGAAAGACGTGTCAAACTGCCCGTAAATGAACTCCGTGTGGTTTACGATCTGCTGGTGGAAGGGGATGTTGGTCTTCACGCCGATGATCCTGTACTCCTCCAACGCACGCCGCATGCGCAAGATGGCCTCGCCGCGCGTCTCGCCCCATACGCTCAGCTTGCTGATGAGGGGGTCGTAGTAGAGGGACACGTCGAACCCTTCATAGATTCCGCTGTCCACGCGCACCCCGGGCCCGGTTGGTTCCTGAAGCCCGGTGATAGATCCCGTCGACGGCAGAAAGCCGTCATAAGGATCCTCGGCGCAGATCCGGCACTCAAGGGCCCAGCCGTTCATCCGCAGGTCCTCTTGCGAGTAGCGCAAGGCTCGTCCGGAAGCGACCCGGAGTTGGTCCTTGACGATGTCTACGCCGCTCACCAGTTCCGTGACCGGGTGCTCTACCTGGAGGCGTGTATTCATCTCTAAAAAGTAGAAGTTTTTGTCCTTGTCCAGGAGAAACTCGACCGTGCCCACGTTGGTGTAGTCCACAGCCTGGGCCAGGGCGATCGCCGCCTCCCACAGGCGGGCCCGCAGCTTCTCGTCCAGAGCCATGGAGGGCGACTCCTCCAACAGCTTCTGATGGCGACGCTGAAGCGAGCACTCCCGTTCGCCGAGGCTCACTATGTTACCGTGTTGGTCGCCCAGGATCTGGACTTCGATGTGCCGGGCACCTTCGACCAGCTGCTCGAGGTAGATGGCTCCGTCCCCGAATGTGGATTGCGCCTCCCTGCGTGCCGCCATGACCGCAAAGGGCAGTTCCTCTGGCGAGTGGACGGTGCGCATGCCCTTCCCTCCGCCGCCCACTGCCGCCTTGACCAGCAGGGGAAAGCCGATCTGCTCCGCCACCGCCTTGGCTTCTTCCTCGTCCTCGATCTCGTGGTCGGTGCCGGGCAGGATGGGGATGCCCACTTGGGCCGAGGTGCGACGGGCAGCCGCCTTGTCGCCCATCAACTCCATTGATTCCGGGCTTGGCCCTATGAAGGCCAGGCCCGCATCCCGGCAGGCACGGGCGAAGGCGGGGTTCTCAGCCAGGAAGCCGTAGCCTGGGTGTATGGCATCAACCTCTGCTTCCTTGGCCACGGCGATGATCTTATCGATGCAGAGGTAGCTCTGGGTTGCTGGTGGAGGGCCGATGTGGTAGGCCTGATCGGCGTAGCGAACGTGCAGCGCGGTCCTGTCCGCGTCAGAGTACACGGCCACTGTGGACAGCCCCAGCTCCCGGCAGGCGCGCAGCACGCGTACGGCGATCTCTCCTCGATTGGCTACCAGAACCTTCTTAAACACGTCTCCTCTTTGTCAAGTCTGGCCTACGTCGCGGCTTCACCCATGCACCACTGCCACTCCGCGAATCCCCGCCCATTTTGCGAAGGTGATTATATTTCAGATGCAGGGCGTGAGCAACCGTTATCGACCCTCATGCGCCTGCGCGCTCCCCGCAATCCTCAAAACGCGCATGGCTCGTCGATCGGAAGCCAGCTCATCGAGATGGCGATCCAGAGGAAGGAGTTGGGAGCCCCACATCGGCACGATCCCCTACTACCGGTAACACCTTCGCGCCTCTAAAGTAGCAGCAGAAACAATCCGCCCAGAGCCAGGATGGCTACTGCGTAGCAGGTCTGAGGAATGCCCAGAAGGGGAATAAGAAAGGCACTACTCAGTACGGCGCCAAAGCACGCGCCGGCGAGGTCGGCTCCGCGTCGGGACGCTTTTCAGTGGGCAGTTGGTGCAAGAGGGTGCCTGGCAAAGAGATGGTTGTGACCGCGGCGAGCAGGATGGCCGTGGTCTTGATCGAGCAGACGATGTGCCATGTTCTGCGGAGCAGGCATCTCACCGGGACCCCAGGTGCGCCTGTGGCGGGCACCTCTCTCACTCCCGATGCGTACCTCGGTGGATGAGCAGCGACGAGCGCCTCGTCACGGGCATTATGGCTCAGCAGATAGACCCCGTCCAGAACGCGGCTCGCCCCATGACCGCCGAGATGGCTTGTCTCCTGGTGACCGGTGGACGGGGCCCCGCAAAACAGCGCGTGCCTGCTCCTCGAGGCCTCCTCCGCCCCCCTTACTGGCCGGTTGAGCGGGTGCCGAAGGTCTGACACCTGGATCGGCCGGCCAGGTGTGATGCTTTGGATCGGCTCTTGAAGGGGGTTCGTCGGACGTGCTATAATCATCACTGTGTGATGCGGAAGGAGGCGCGGTGATATCTTCAGGCGCGGTCAAGGTCATCCTCGATTATGACGGCACTCTGACGGCGGAAGAGGAACAGGTCGGAGAGCTGGCGGACAAGTCCATCGCCACTCTCTCACGGGACATTTTGAAGGTGCCGCTGTCCCAGGTGAAGGA
>DATKVP010000178.1:0-2358 GCA_035530015.1 Anaerolineae bacterium
TGTGACCTGGGCCAGCCGACTCCTGACGTCTTCATAAAGGCGAGCGTTCTCGATGGCGACGGCTGCCTGGCTGGCCAAGGATTGCAGCAGGGTCAGGTCGCTCTCATCGAAGGCGTTCACCTGGTCGCTCTCGACGTTCAGAACGCCGATGATCCCCTCTTTCGTCCTCAGGGGCACAGCCAACTCGGACCTGGTCTCAGGCGAGGCGGGATAGAACAGGAACCGGGGCTCCTTGGTGACGTCCGGTGCCAGCAGAGGCCGCCCGGTGGCGGCTACCCAGGCTGTGATTCCCTCGCCGCCCACTTTTGTTGGTGGAGGCACGAATTGAGAATCATCCAACTCTGCCTTGGCTCCTGCTCTGAAGACGACCTGGTCGCCCTCGATCAGGCCGACTGTCACTTGATAATAGCCAAAGGCTGTCTTGAGCAGCCGCACGATCTCTTGCAGAAGCTCATCAACGTCCAGGATGGAGGTGATGTGGCCACCCACTTCGCTGATGACGCGAAACTGCTCCGCACGGCGCTGCTCCGCCTCGAAGAGGGTCGCGTTCTCGATCGCTACCGCAATCTGGTCCGCGATGTGGGATAGGAGGTCGACGTCCTGTTCTGAGAACTCCTTTGCTGTGCGAGTCATGGCGAAGAGGGAGCCCCAGATTCTGTCCCTGGAAGCGAGGGGAACGATGGCTACTGCGCGAAAGCCGCTTTCGGTTACCACTGAGCGCGTCAGCCGGGGATCCGAGGAGAGATCCGGCACGACCAGCGGCTCACCGGTCTGCGCTACGCGACCGGAGAAACCCTCCCCCACCTTCAGGTTGTCGATCGCGGAAACGAAGTCTGGGCCAACGCCCTTGTAGGACGCGACGGTGAGGATCCCCTCGTCGGCCCCGCTCTGTGCGTCTTGCACCAGGTATACTCCGCCGGCCTCGACCCCCATCACCTCGAGGGTCTTGTCCAGTGCATCGTCCAGGACCTCTTGAAGGTCCAGAGTGCTGCTCACCACCTCAGCGATGGCGTTGAGGGCAGCGAGTTCCTGCGTGCGGTCGGCTACTCTTCGCTCCAGGTCTTGATAGGACTCCCTGAGCGCCTCGGCCATCAGGTTGAACTGCTGACCCAGGGCTTGTACCTCATCGCCGGTTTCGGCGGTGATGGTGTAGTCGAAATCTCCTCCTGCGATGCGCTGGGCCCCCCGCGTCAGGTCGTGTATGGGTCGAAGCGCTCGTCCGATGGAGAGGAAGACGAGCACACCAGAGCTCAAGCCGGCGATGATGAGCACGCCCATCAGGAGGTTGTTATACCTCCTGATGGGACGAACGATCTCTTCCCATCGCTGTTGAGTGACGAGAGCCCACCGCGTGTCGGGCACCGGAGCAAAGCCAGAGATGACGGCGTCTCCTGTTTGATCCTCTACCAGCAGGGCGCCGCTCTCGCGACTGATCGCTCGCGCCACAGGAGCCCAGTTCGATAGAGAACTGCCCAGCCGAGAGGTGTCGCTATGGTAGATCACGCGGCCATTTCCGTCTACGATATAGGCCTGTCTGCCCTGGCCTGGAGAAATCTGGAGAAGCTCGGCGTACACTTCTGAGAAGGTGGAGGAGCGAACGATCTGCAACCCCGCCACCACGCCCTGGAGATTCCCGTCTGCATCGGTGACGGGCACTGCCAAAGAAACTATCTCTTCCCCAGTAAGGGAGTCGGTGAAGAGGTCTGAGAGATTGGGCTGCAATGTAAGGCGCACTTGGTCGAACTGGGACGGCAAGGGGTAGTTAGTCCCTCGTCGTCTGGGGAGGGGAGGCGTGGCCCAGACGGCCACGCCTTCTGCGTCGAAGACGACTACTCCAGCGTCAAAATGCTGGAATTCGTCTGGCGCTTTCGCTATAGCATCTATCACGCGATTGACATCCATCGACTGGACGTCTCGCTGCAGGGCATAGTCCTGGAGAAGCTCGACGTACTCGTTCAAACCTTCGGAGAGACGGGCCGCCTGCAATCTCGCAAACTCGGCGTCTCGCTGCTGGACAACATCCTGGGCTACCCGCTCGTAGGCGTAGAGTGATATTATGGCCACGGCCACTAGCCCGAGGGCTGTGGGAATGAAGACATATAGCAATGTCTTCGCTCTGAGACTGGTCCTGAAAAGCATTGGCGTCAGTTTCCTATGATAAGGACATCGCCCAGGTCCGGGCAGGAGTGCTGGACAAAACGGTCAACGCGTGCGGCCCGCGAGGCGGTCTATTTGTCTCGCGGCTTGCAGGGCAGCTTCAGGATTGGCAGCCTCCCGGGCCTTACGCCGCATGCGAAGGAGGCTCTCGTTCCCGTTTCGTGCGAGGTCTTTGAGGGCTACCACCAGTTGTTCCGGCGT
>DATKVP010000179.1:0-3895 GCA_035530015.1 Anaerolineae bacterium
CCTGCCGCCGGCCGCCGAGCTGTGAGAAGTCCAGACCGAAACCTTGATCGCCACGTCCGAGGGGAAGTTGCCCTGTTGCTGCATCGCGCTGATCAGCCAGAGCAGTCCCTCGTCCACGAGCATGAAGCCTCTGATGCCCGCATCATACATGCGCATGATGTCCGCAATCACCTTGCGTAGCTCGTCTGAGCCACGGTGGTGCATGCCTGCTCGCATCCCTTCGGACGAGGCGTACTGCCTTCCCGTATCCCATCCGTTGCGTGGACCAGGGACGGCCACCACTTCCAACTTCTCCTCAGCAGCCATCTGCGCGAAGTCTCGGAGTTCACTGTCGTCGAACAGTATCCCTCCTTGCACGAGGGAGATGAGCCGGTGCACGGGGACGTCGCGGCGCCGTCTTTCGTCGATGAGGGCTTCGAGTACTCGCGGGCCTTCGACCCCAGAGATCTCGATGCGGTAGGACCCACCGTCAGGGAACAGCTTGTCACTGGTGGGCAGGTCGTAGGCATCGCGTCCAGGGATGCCCGCTTCTTCCATGTACCTTGATACTTGTTCTAGTCTCATTTGCACATACCTCCTGTCTTCCTAGACGAGCATGGGTGCGCTCTCAAGACCTGGGGACCTGTCCGCCTGCACAAGCTGGCTCGCTTTGTGGTCGTCCGGCCGCCAGAGACGGTCAGACCCAGTCACCGGGCACCCCCCAGCGTTCCACGACGTTGTAGCGGGCCTCGACGGCATGGAAATGGACCCAGAGGGGCGCACTGTCCAGTGCCGAGTGGTGCTCGAAGAGCTGCGCGTCTCCGTAGCGCAGGGCTTCGAGGACCAATGGTAATTCTCTTCGGAATATGGCGATTCGCCAAGCGGAACTACCGAGGGCCAGGCCGCCACTCACGTGACAGTGCACGTGCAGCGCTGAGCCAGCGTCGTCTTCTAGCCATTCGGCCAGCACCTCGTCTCGCATCAGTCGCGTGTACCAGCCAGATACCTGTTGGCGGTGGTAGTCGGCTCCGATGGTGAGGAACAGGTCCCCTGTCCGGTCGGAGTGAGTGAGAGTGTACCTCCGCGGGATGAGCGGCCCGTCTGGCGCGGCTTGCCCGGTGAAGGTGACGTGGAGTTTTTCGGGCTTCAGGCGGAACATGATAACTCCGCGACTACAAAGTAAGGGACCGGCGGTCTGCGCTGCGTGGTTTGCTGGCCTTGCGTCTTGGTCGTCTACGGGGGCGGCGAAGCCTCTGGTCCCCGATCTGGCAGAGCAGGATCAGGGTTCACGATCAGTCGCCTCCACGCGTGGAGCAGCATGACGCCTGTGACCAGGGCGCCCAGCAGACCCAGCGATGGCGACCCCAATTGTTGCAGCATCACGCCCGCAATCGTAGGCGCGATGACCCGGGCCAGGCTGTCCAGCGATGCAGAGAGCCCGAGAGCGCCCCCCACCTCCTCAGGATAGACCGACTTGGTGATGGCGCTGTTGGTGACCGTGTTGAGAACGCCGCCTGCCAGCGGCAGTGGTGTGATCACCACCAGCAGCAAGGCCAGGTTGGGCACGAAGGCCCAGGCGAAGAGGGTGGCGGTGAGCAGCATCGCCGCGGCCAGGATGAGGCGGGTCTCGGAGAAGAGGTTCGTCAGCTTTCCGATAGCCACACCCTGGACGAGAACGATGATGATACCGACGTAGGTCAGTACGTAGCTGGTGGCCTGGTCAGTCAAACGCAGCTGGTACTGGGCCCAGAGGGCGAAGTTGGCTGTGAAGAGGGTGAAGCCCAGCATGTATAGCAGCCGAATCCGAAGCAGCGTTCCGAAGCGGGGCCTGATGAGGCACTCCCAGAGACAGCGGGCCGTGAAGGCCGCCCGGGGACTCTGTGCTATACGGGAGCGTTCCTCGGGCGGGAGGGACTCAGGCAGCCAGAGGATAACAGCCACCAGGTTCAGCGCCGCCAGCGCGGCAGCAGCGAAGGCAGGGACTGCATAACGCGGGAGTCCAAACGCTGCGAACGCTGAGGTTGCGTAGCCCCAGTTGGCGAGCGTACCGCCGATGGCCGGCCCGACGATGAATCCCAGTCCAAAGGCTGCCCCGATCATGCCCAGACCCTTCGCCCGGTTTCTCTCGTCGGTGATGTCGGTGACGTAGGCTCGGGCCAGGGAGACATCGCCGCCGAAGAGACCGTCCAGGATACGGGTGAAAAACAGCATGGCCAGGGTAGCTGCAGCCGGGGTGATGCTGCCGGAGCTGAGGGCGGTCAGGGAATGGCCGAGCGGCTCGACGAGACCTAGCAGGAGAAAACTGGCAAGGGTCCCACATATGCTGAAGATGAGCAGGGGACGCCGGCCGAACCTATCCGATAGTCGGCCTATGATGGGCGTGGCTATCAACTGGGCTAGGGCATTTGAGGCCACCAGTATACCCACCAGAGAGGGCCCTGCCCCCAGTGTGGCGGCGTAGAAGGGCAGCAAGGGCAGGAAGAGGCTGTAGCCGAGGAGGTCAACGAAAACGAAAAGGAAAACCAGAATCAGGCGATTCTTGAACATGACACTCCCTCGATAGGATCTGGATGCCTTCAGAAGGGCAGGATCCGCGTGGCTCTCGGAAGCCGCGCCTGCATTGGATACTCCGGACGGCGATGTGGTCGCCACTGGGCGCCACGCGTCTGATCAGGCCTCTCGGTGCCCACTGCTCGCTCAGGTAGCCAACCCCTACCCTCGGTGGCCCAGCCAGAAGCGCTTCCAGTCGCCGCCGCTGGTCTGCAGGGCGATCAGCGCGTACACGCTACAGATGAAGGCACCGAGGACCATTACTAGGAAGACCCAGATAGCAGACCTCACGACTGATCTCTCACGGTACACTACCCACACCGAGAAGAGGGTGAACATGGTGTACACGTCCAGCAGGGACACGATACCCCAGGGCATGGCGAGGAGTTGCGCGCCCTCTCCGGTGAAGTCACCCACCGTGAACCCGTAGATGAGGGCGCATCCCATGACCAGGGCCCCCAGTAGAGCCACAACCTTCGCGATTCGCATGGTGTGAGTTCTCCTTTCCTTCGCGACCTGTCTTGGAGCGAACCGTGGAAGCGCACGGCTCGCAACGATACCATCACGCTGGCCCGGCAGTGGCGGGGAATACGGCGCAGCTCCGACCTGGTCACATCAAGCCCATGGGCCCAAGGCGAGCTTCGTCTCAAAGAACCAGGATGAAGCCGAAAACGATCTCGAAGGCCAGGCTAGCGATGTTCGAGCGCTCGAGCGATTTGTCGAGGAACAGTCCCACGATCCTCGTCGCACCGATGACCAGGTAGACGATACCCAGCATGCGGAAGGTACCTGGCGTGCGGAGGAGCAGCGGGGCTGCCCCCAGTGCTATGAAGGCGCCACCCAGGACAGCTCGGATTTCGGTAACGCCACGCGGGCCCGGAGCGTCCAGCCCCGTGAAGCCCAGCACTGACCTGGGGCGGACAAACGACAACAACCCCGTGGCCACTGTGACGATCGCCGCGACAATCTTCAGAATATCTAAGATAGTCATCTCTGGATCACCTCTCCTGGCTTCTTAGTCAGATAGTGCGAGGCCAGATACCCCGCACCCTCCGTAGCGCGCACCACGTGGTCCTGTTCGGGGTGGGCATGGAGGCGCATGCTAGGATCTTTTCCGTGGGAACCAGGGCACGAAGGCGCTGGTGGTCTCGACGTATTCCCTGTATCCTTGCGTGGCGTCCTTCATCGTCTTCTCCAGCAAGGTCACGCCCGAGACCCGGAGGAGAAGGAAAGTGATGAGAATCGGGCTGGCGATGGACCAGATTCCGTTGGGCACAGAGACGGCAACCAGATAGTGACCCCACCACATGGTGGACTCGCCGAAATAGTTGGGATGTCGCGTATAGCGCCAAAGCCCGGTGCGCAG